>JAENJB010000012.1 GCA_016844565.1 Dehalococcoidia bacterium | reverse complement strand
ATGTTCGTGCTGTGGGTGGTGCTGATGGTCAGGGCATACCGCGGCGAGCTATTCAAGGTCCCTCTGGCCGGTGATGTGGCTGAGAAGGCGTCGGGCGTATTAGACGAGAAATAGACCTCCTCACGAATCTGCCATCCCGGTTTCAACTGGCTCCCCGACGTGGATTCGAACCACGAACCTAGCGGTTAACAGCCGCGCGCTCTACCATTGAGCTATCGGGGAACGCTCCATACGACCGGTGGGGCAACCCGGATCCGGTTGACGCCGGCGGCAGATATTGTAATGGGCAGGAGCGGAAACTTCAACGTCCGTTTCCTGGGCAAGCCACTGGCTACATGGCTTGACAACGGGGCGCAAAGTTGTAAACTGTGACCCTCAGGCTTCTTTACCCGCATTTGCCGCCTGAGATATTGTTTCCCTGGCGAGAGATGTTAGTAAGTAGATGTCAAGACGACTACTAAGAGGCTTCGGCATATTCCTGATTGCTCTCCCGGAGCCGTTCACTACCATGCTGGGTGTTACGCTTTTGTTTGCTTCTTACACGCATTTCAGAAAGCAGAGACCGGAAAGCTATGAACGCTTGCAGGCTTTGCTTGAGAACTGGGGCGAATATTACAAGCCGATTGGCTACATTCTACTCACCCGGCAGACCGCGCCGGTCAGAGTAACCCGCAACGCCAATAGAAGCCTGCCTTACCGCCCGATGGCTGATATGGAGGCTTTCAAACTCCCGGCTAATCTCGATAGCTATGGAAAACGCGACAGTGAAAAAGGGCGTTCGCTTCCAGGCATACGCGTGATCACCCCGAAATGGGAGCTTGCGAGGAAGTGCGCAGACAACATCGTGCCGGAGAAATGGCCGTGGGGAGGGGAGCAGCGGGGACGGCAGCAGCCCGAGCGCCTGTGTGCCGGAGAGGAGTCCCGGCGAGCCGGGACCAGCCGTTGCGTTGGGGAAGGAAGTAAGAGCTTCTCGGGCGCGACAGTGCTGCGGGCGAGGCAAGGGCTTCCGGGGCTGCTGGAACGCCGCCGTTGTGCTACCGTGGCCGTCTGCTGAGGGGTTTCGAACCAGGCCAGACAGGAGCCAGGGCCGATCTGAAAGTTCTCCCTGATATCACATGGATGCTGCCAGCCTGATGGGGCAGTGCGAAGGAGGTCCGAGATACCCTCCCTGAAAGCCTTTTTCACCAATATGTCGGTACGGATGCCTTTTCACAAGAGAATCTACCTGGTCTTCCGCAACAGTCTTATCAAAATACGGAAACGCCAGAATTGCTGCGGCCATCACGGTGAGCCTGGCTGTTGTGACTAAGATATAAAGACACCCTCTCCACTCAAGGGTCAGGGGAATATGTTGCCGGTCTTATTGCTCTTACTGGCTGCCCCGCCAGGATTCGAACCTGGGCTCAAGGATCCAAAGTCCTCTGTGCTACCACTACACAACGGGGCACCGTTGTTCCACTCGCTGTAGGCAATCTGGTGCCGAAGGTCGGACTCGAACCGACACGAGGGTTGCCCCCCAACAGTTTTTGAGACTGTCGCGTCTACCTGTTCCGCCACTTCGGCCTTCACCTTCGGATGAGTTCTGTTGCGAAAGTGCCGAGGCCCAGAATCGAACTGGGGACACGCGGATTTTCAGTCCGCTGCTCTACCGACTGAGCTACCTCGGCGCAAGCGACATTTTAGATTCTAGCTAGCGCTGGTGTCAACCCGGGCCGGAATTCGTCCCAGGTCTGTCAGGAGCGGCCCTTCTCTCTGTGTCATTGCGAGGGGCAAAGCCCCGAAGCAATCTCATGCGGTACTAGTGGCTCAGAGATTGCTTCGCCCTCCCGTCAAGTCGGGATGGGCTCGCAATGATAGCCTACCGGGGGCCGCTTTCGCGGGAATGACAGAGAAGGGCTGCTGCAACTAAGTACTAGTTTGACCACTGCAGGCATAATCTATACAATGGTGGCTGTTTTCTCCAGGACGCAGTCTTTTCGAGGTTTGTGTCTATGCCCCAGATGATTGGCATCAGCGAGTTGAAAAAGGGAATGGTCATGGAGTTCGGCGACGGGCTTTATGCTGTTGTCAGCTACGAGCACTTCAAGCTGGGTAAGGGGAACTCGGAGGCCCGCATAAGGCTCAAACTAAAGGACCTGAGCACCGGTATCCTGAGTGAGAGGGCCTTCCAGACGAGCGACCACCTGCCGCGGGCCTATGTGGAGTACCACAAGGCCGAGTATCTTTATGAGGACCAGGGCGATTACCACTTCATGGACTCGGAGAATTTTGAGCAGACTTTCCTTCCGCGCGAGCGCATTGCGGACATCGTGCCTTATCTCAAGGAGGGGACCGAGGTAGAGTTACTGTTGCACGACAGTGAAACGGTGACGGTGACGCTGCCCATCACCGTCAACCTCAAGGTGGCGGAAACGCCTCCGGGCTTCAGGGGAGATACGGCCAGCGCCGGGTCCAAGCCAGCAAAGTTGGAGACGGGCGCGGCCATTCAGGTGCCTTTCTTTGTCAACGAAGGCGACGTAATCAAGGTAGATACGCGGACAGGCCAATACTTGGAACGGGTGGGGTAGGCCCGGGTTGGGGGTGAAAGGAGGAGAAGATGTCAGGAGTCTTTCATTGGAAGCTGGTCCCGGCCATTTCAGCCATAGCTTTAATGGTCTCTCTAGTGGCGTGTGCTCCTCAAGCGCCTCAGCCCGCCCCTGCGGCGCCGGCGCCTGCAACGATTCCCGCTCCCACCCCTCCGCCGCCTCCGCCCTCGCTGCCCCCAGCTACACCACCCCTACCACTACCTCCGCCTCCACCCGCGCCACCTTCGCCACCGCCGGCCTCACCCGGGACCGCGTACACGGTCACTATCAGTGGTTTTGCTTTCAATCCTTCAACCTTGACTATCAAGAGGGGAGACAAGGTCACCTGGGTGAACCAGGAGTCGGTCGCCCACATTGTGGCTGGTGGAGCCTTTGTTAGTAGCACGCTGTCTCAGGGGGCTTCCTTTCCCTATACCTTTGCCACAGCGGGCGCCTTTGCTTATCGCTGCGGCATCCACCCCTCCATGACAGCAACGATAATAGTCCAGGATGGCGCTTCTTCTGCATCCCCACCCCTCCCACCTCCATCCGGTGGCGGGTCATCCTACTAGTACCTGCTTGCACAGAAAGCCAGACAATCCTCTCTCCTTTTTAAGCTCTGGTGGGATTAGTAATGCACAAACAGGCCCCACCGCTCCGAGATTCTTCACTTCGTTCAGAATGACACAGGGACGGTACTTTTGGGGCAAAGCCCCTTGAGGGGGAGAGTTAGAGAGAGGGGGCTTTAGCTTATGCTGAGATTTCACCCTCACCCCTTCGGCAAGCTCAGGGCAGACTCTAGCCTCTCCCGTCGAGGGAGAGGAATTCTCTTGCGGCAAGCCGGCGACTAAGCGCCGCTGAGGCCTTGTGGCTTCACCAAGCGGCTGAGCATCTCGGTGATGAGGGCGATATGCCTGCGGTCGGCTTCTCCCAGTTCGCGCAGTACCTGGCTCGATTTGGGATCGGTGACCAGGGCTGCCGAGCGGGTATAGAAGTCCAGAGACAGGTATTCAATCTCCAGAGCGATTTCGTGGGCTTCCAACTCATCTTTGAAGGGTGCCCGCTCGAGCTTGAGCAGTTCCTTGTTGACCTCTATGTTGCCTTCCATGTACTCGGCCGTCAGTTCCTGTTTTAACTTCGGCAGGGGCGGCAGGCTGCCCGAACCGAGGATTTCCACATAGCGATGGTAGATTAGCTCGAGATGGCTTTCCTCCACCTGCGCGAGCATGCCGAAGAGCTCCGCCGATTGTGGTCCGGCCATCTTCTCTTTGGCTCTGCTATAGAATGTCCAGGCGCCTTTCTCCATCTTCATGGCGACCATGAGGATATCGGCCACTGCTTCGTTTCCCGATATCATCACCGGTTTCTGCCTGGTGGGGCCGGCCTCGATTTCGAAGTTCCAGGCCTTGAGTCCGCCTTCCAGGTGGTAGAGGTGGGGAAAGCCCAGCCCGCAGAGCATGAGGCTCGCCGCCATGCTCCTGGGCCCGCTCCGGCAGTAGGTAATGATCTTCTTCGTCTTGTCCAGCTCCTCGTGTCTGGCCTCCAACTCTCCGATGGGAATCAGATGGGCGCCGTGGATGTGTCCTATCTGGAATTCCTCAGGCGTGCGAACGTCGAGGAGAATGAACTCGCCTTTCTTGTCCTTGTCGAGGGCTGCCTTGACCCTGGCCGGCTTGAGCTCGGTTATCCTATCAACGGAGCAGACCAGCTTCATTGCTTTGCCTCCCCCGTCTGCATGACGTTTATCAACTCCTTCACCCCCTCAGCGGATTTCTTCAAGGCAGCCATCTCCGGCGGGGTCAGCTCCAATTCGATTACCTCCTCCACGCCCCGCCGTCCCAGCTTCACCGGCACGCCGGCTACAGTGCCCTTGATGCCGTACTCTCCATCGAGGTAGACGGCGCAGGGCATTATCCTCTTCCTGTCCAGGAGGATGGCCTCCACCATCGCGGCAATCGCGGCTCCCGGGGCATAGTAGGCGCTGCCGGTCTGCAGCAGCGCCACAATCTCGGCGCCGGCGTTTATGGTTCGAGCTACCAGGCGCTCAATCCTGTCAGGAGGCAGCAGGGACTCCAGCGGGATGCCGCCCACCGTGCAAAGCCGCGGCAGAGGTACCATGGCATCGCCATGCCCGCCGAGGACGATGGCGGAGACGTCGCTGACCGAGGCGCCGAGTTCCATCGCCACCAGGCTTCTGAATCTGGCGCTATCCAGCGCACCGGACATGCCCAGGACCCGTTGGCGGGGGAACCGGCTGGTGTGAAGGGCGAGATAGGTCATGGCATCGAGCGGATTGGAGACTACGATAAGGATGCTCTCAGGAGAGAATCCGGCCGCTTGCTCCGTCACCTGGCGCACAATCCTGGCATTGGTGAGGAGGAGGTCGTCGCGGCTCATGCCGGGCTTGCGGGCGACGCCGGCGGTGATGACGACGACGTCGGAGCCGGCGGTGTCCTCATAACTATTGGTGCCGTTGATGCGCGCGTCGGTGTTGAGGATGGGGCTGGCATGAGAGAGGTCCAGGGCTTTGCCCTGAGGCAGGCCCTTGACCACGTCGGCCAGCACGACATCGGCGAAGCCTTTTTCGAAAAGGTATTGGGCGCAGGTGGCGCCGACGTTGCCGGCGCCCACCACGGTCACCTTATTGCGCACTTATTTTATCCCTTTTAGCTTCTCGATAACGGCGTCGGCCACTTCATAGGTACGGGCGGCGGTATCGCCCGGGTTGGTTTTGAGGTCGTAGGTGACCGTCTTCCCTTCAGCGAGGACCTTAGATATGGCTGCTTCCAGCCTGTCGGCGGCGCTGGTCTCCCGCAGATGGCGCAGCATCATGACGCCGGAAAGCATCATAGCCATGGGATTGACCTTGTTCTGTCCGGCGTACTTGGGGGCGCTGCCATGGGTGGGTTCAAAGACGCCTATGCTGTCGCTGAGATTGGCGCCGGGAGCTATGCCGAGACCGCCGATTAGCCCGGCGCACAGCTCGGAGACGAAGTCCCCGTAGAGGTTGGGGAGCACGATGATATCGAACAGCTCCGGCCTCAGCACCAGTCTCATGCACAGCGTGTCCACTATCATGTCGTCGAAGCGGATATCCGGGTATTCTTTGGCCACCTCTCTGGCCACGGAGAGGAAAAGGCCGTCGGAGAACTTCAGAATATTGGCCTTGTGGATGGCGGTCACCCGCTTGCGGTTGTGGGCGCGGGCGTATTCAAAGGCGAACTTCACAATGCGGCGAGAGCCATGCTCGGTGATTACCTTGAGACTGAAGCCGGCGTCCTGGCCCACGGGACCGTTGCCGGTCTCGCCGATGAGGCGTATCAGATCGGCGGCCCCGGGGCTGCCTTTCTGGAACTCAATGCCGGCGTACAGGTCCTCGGTGTTCTCGCGGACGACCACGATGTCGATATTCTTGTACCGGGTGGGCACTCCGGGATAGGTCTTGCAGGGCCGCAGGCAGGCATAGAGGTCGAGCTTCTTGCGGAGAGCCACGTTGACGCTGCGGAAGCCGTAGCCCACGGGAGTGGTTACCGGCCCCTTGAGGGCCACCTTGTTCCTCCTGATGGATTCGAGGACATGGTCCGGCAGGGGGGTGCCATACTTGTCCTGTGCCCCGTCTCCCGCATAGCCCAGCTCCCAGTGAAAGGTCACCCCGGTGGCCTCAAGGACCCTCTTGGCGGCCTCGGTTACTTCGGGTCCCACGCCGTCCCCGGGGATGAGAGTGATATTGTACGCTGCCATCAGGAGTGGTCCTCGGCTTTCTTTCCAGCCACCCCCCGACTTTCAGTCGGGGAGCTGGAAGCCTTTGTATTTCTGAATATAGGGTATGAGCCCGCCGCTTCCCAGTATGGCCATCATCACCGGAGGAATCTTGCCGAAGCTCAGCTCCACGCCTGAAGTGATGTCGTTGACCATCCCCCGGGCCATGTCCACTTCGAGCTCGTCGCCGTTTGATATCCGGGAGGTGTCGCAAATCAGAATGGGGAGGCCCTGGTTGATGGCGTTGCGGAAGAAGATACGGGCCACCGACCGCGCGAGGACGGCGCTGACGCCGGCCATCTTTATGACCAGCGGGGCATGCTCGCGGCTGGAGCCCATGCCGAAGTTCTTGCCGGCGACCACGAAGTCGCCGGGCTTGACCCGTCCGGCGAAGGTGGGGTCGGCATCCTCCAGCACGTGCTTCGCCAGCTCAGGGAGATTGCTGCGCAGGTGCGCTAGCCGCCCCGGCACAATGAGGTCGGTGGAGATATCGTCTCCGAACTTATGAGCCTTGCCTTTGATCACGGAAGAATTATATCACCTCACGGGGGTCGGTGATTTCCCCTCTCAGGGCGGTGGCCGCCGCGGTAGCGGGGCTGGCCAGATAGATGAAGCCCTCGGGATTACCCATGCGCCCCTTGAAATTGCGGTTCGAGGTGGAGAGGCAAGACTCCCCCTTGCCAAGGGCGCCCTGGTGCAGCCCGAGGCAGGGTCCGCAGCCGGCGGTGACTATGGCGGCCCCTGCATCCAGCAGGTCGGTGATGTATCCCGCCTCAATAGCGGCTTTGAAGACGGCCCGGGAGGCTGGAGCTACCACAAGCCGGGTCTCAGGGTGGCACTTCTTGCCCTTGAGGATGGAGGCTGCGAGAGCCAGGTCTCCCAGCCGGCCGTTGGTGCAGGTACCCAGAAGGACTTGCTCGATCCTGGTGCCTTTTAGCTCTCTGGCGGGCACGACATTGTCGACGGTGTGAGGGCGGGCCACCATCGGCTCCAGACGGGAGATATCAACCTCCACCACCCGCTCGTAGGTGGCGTCGGCGTCGGGCTGGATGGGCTGATAGCGGGCGCCGCGCCCCCCGGCTTTGAGGAAGTCCCTGGTGACGCGGTCGGAAGGGAAAAGCCCCACCTTGGCGCCCGCTTCGATGGCCATGTTGGCGATAGTGAGCCTTCCCTCCATATTCATCTTGGAAAAGGCGGAGCCAACGAACTCCAATGACTTATAGGTGGCGCCGTCGGCGCCGAGCTGTCCGATGAGATAGAGGATAATGTCTTTGGCGGTGACCCCTCTGGCCATGTCCCCTTCGCCGGCTATCTTGAAGGTCTCTGGCACACGGAACCACGTCTGGCCCAGGGCCATGGCGATGGCCACGTCGCTCGAGCCCATCCCGGTGGCGAAGGCACCCACTCCGCCGGCGGTGACGGTGTGCGAATCAGCCCCCACGATGACGTCGCCGGGGTTGGCCCAGAGCTCGGCCACCAGCTGGTGGCATACGCCTTCTCCGACGTCCGAAAGGCCGCAACCGGTCTCGCGAGCGAAGTGGCGCAGGAAGATGTGGTCGTCCGCCAGCTCACGGCTGGGAGATGGAGCGGCGTGGTCAATGAAGATTCGGCACGCTTTGGGATTGGCCGGCTTCTGGAAGCCGGTCGCCTGGAACTGCCTCGCCGTCAGTGGGCCGGTGGTATCCTGGAGAAAGACCAGGTCCACGCGGGCTATGACGATATCTCCGGCTCTGGCGTCCTGGCCGGACTTCTGGCTCAGTATCTTTTCAGCTAATGTCTTTCCCATTTCTTTATTCTAACGGCTCTGTCATGGCGAGGAGTCCCGATGGAATCGGGACGACGAAGCAATCCGTGATGTCCCCTCTCCCTTGACGGGAGAGGGATAGGGAGAGGGTGTACTTCATCGAAGAAGCATCCCCCTCTCTCCTTCGACAAGCTCAGGACAGGTTCTAACTCTCCCCCTCCAGGGGGGAGAGGACACGGGGACGGATTGCTTCGGGGGGTTGCCCCTCGCAATGACGGTGTAAACTAAGCAATCCTACCTTACCTCAATGACCGCCAGAAGGCTGTCTTTGGAGACTTTATCGCCCTTCTTCAGAAGGGTCTTCTTCACCTTGCCGGAGACCGGGCTGGGTAGGGCATTCTCCATCTTCATGGCTTCGAAGACCACTATAGTCTCGCCTGCCTTAATCTCGTCCCCTTCCTTCTTGTCATAGCGAACGATGATGCCGGGCATGGGAGCGTGGATGGCCACCTCTCCGGCGGCGAGTGGTACGGGCGCCGGTGGCTCTGCGCTGGTGGTCGGGATTTCCTTGACCGGCTCGACTCGCGGAGGAGGCGGTAGCGGTGGGCTGACGCGGGCCGCCGGGGTACGGGCGGGAGCGGCTGGCGCCGCGGGGGGTGACATGTGGGTACCGGAAGCATCTTCCACTTCCACCTTGAAGTACTCGCCATCAACGTACACGTTGAAGGTTCTGGCCCCGGCCCCGCGGGCCGGTGCTTTCTTTTCCTCTTTCTCCACGAGCTTGCCTCCTTTGGCTCTGGCGATGAGCTCATTCTCGCGCCGCACGTCATCCATCGTCTTCGGACGCGTCTCGGGGGGGGGCGCCTCCAGTCCGTACTTCCACCGGAGGAAGCGCATCCCTGTAGTCGGGTAGAGGGCGTAAATCAGGGTATCACCGATGTCCCTGGCCACTCCCTTGGTGGACTCCTGGGCTTTCCCCATCTCAGGCGCGAGGACATCGGCGACACGGCAGATTATGGGTTGCTCGCCCCGTTCATATCCACTGAGGACCAGTTTCTGCACCTCAGGGTCAACGGGGGCTGGGGACCGCCCGTAGTAGCCACAGAAGTAGTCTTTGACCTCGCGGGAGACCATCTTATAGCGGCCAAAGAGGACATTCTGCACGGCCTGGATGCCGACGATCTGGCTTGTTGGCGTGACCAGCGGCGGGTAGCCCATCTCTTTCCTCACCCGCGGGATCTCGACATAGACCTCGGGCAGCCGGGCAAGGGCGCCGGCCTCCTTTAACTGTGAGACCAGGTTGGTTATCATCCCCCCCGGCAGCTGGTGCTCGAGGACGCCGGTATCCACCACGGCCATCCGGGTCTGGTCGAGGAAATCGCAGTACTTGGGCGCAATGGACTCGAAGTAGTTTCCTATCTTGAAGAGTCGGGACAGATCCAGTCCGGTGTCTCGCGCCGTGCCGGCAAGGGCTGCGACCATAGGCTCGATGGCGGGGTGGGAGGAGCGGAGGGCAAAAGGCGCTACGGCGGCGTCAATAGCGTCCACCCCGGCTTCGGCCGCCTTGAGGCAGCTCATCGAGGCCATGCCGCTAGTGTAATGGGTGTGAAGGATGACGGGTATGTGCAGGGCCTTCTTCAGCGCCTTGACCAGCTCGTGGGCGTCATCCGGGGCGATAAGCCCGGCCATATCCTTGATGCACAGGCTGTCGGCTCCCATGGTCTGGAGAGCCAAAGCCTTATTGACATAATAATCGATGTTGAAGACCGGCCCGCCGAGTCTCGGCTGGGTCAGCGAGTAGCACAGAGCGCCCTGCACATGTTTGCCGCAGGCCTTGATAACGGCGAAGGACTTCTCCAGGTTTCTCTCATCGTTGAGGGCGTCGAAGACGCGGAAGATATCAATGCCGACCCCGGCGGAATGCTTGATGAAAGCTTCGACCACATCGTCGGCGTAGTTGCGATAGCCGACCAGGTTCTGTCCGCGGAGCAGCATTTGCAGGGGAGTGAGGGGCATCAGCTTCTTCAGCAGGCGCACCCTGTCCCACGGGTCCTCATTCAGGAATCTGGTGCACACATCGAAGGTAGCTCCGCCCCAGACCTCCGCGGAGTAGAAGCCCACCTTGTCTATCTCTGCGGCAATGGGCTCCATGTCGGTAGTACGTAACCGCGTCGCTAGTAGCGACTGGTGGCCGTCGCGCAAGGTGACATCGGTGATTCTCAGCGGTTGGGGCGTCTTCTTGACCATGCTGCCGGGAGTTTTCTCCTTTCTATGCTGACCGGTGCCGTGGCGAGTTTCTCAAGGATTGCCACCAGTTGCGCCGCTGTACCAGTTGCTGGCGGGCGAGGATTCTCCACGGGCTGACCGTCTGGTGGGGCGCGGGTTCCCTGGTGACCTGCTCAGGGATGGTGGTGGGTTGAGGGGCGCCGCTCATGTACGCCGCCAGGGCGCCTGAAATAGCTGCAGTGACTTTCCTCTCTCTTTCCATGGCTCTTCTCTTACACCGTCCGGCAAACTACAAGGGGATGTTGCCGTGCTTCTTGGGAGGGATGGTGTCCGCCTTATTCTGTAGTCTCTCCAGGGCTCTTATCAGCCGGGGCCGCGTGCTTCGCGGGTCGATAACATCATCGATATATCCCCGCGACGCCGCCACGTAGGGGTTGGCGAACCTGGCTTCGTACTCCTCCGTCAGCTTGCGGCGGACCTCCGCCGGCTGCTGGGCGGCGGCTATTTGGTCCTTGTGGATGATGTTCACCGCTCCTTCAGCCCCCATCACCGCAATCTCGGCTGTGGGCCAGGCGTAGTTGATATCCCCCCGGAGGTGCTTGCTGCTCATGACAATATAGGCCCCGCCGTAGGCCTTGCGGGTGATGACGGCGACCTTGGGCACCGTCGCCTCGGCGTAGGCGAATAGGAACTTTGCTCCGTGGCGGATGATGCCCTTGTGCTCCTGGTCGGTCCCGGGCATGAAGCCCGGCGTGTCCACCAGGGTCACCAGTGGTATGTTGAAGGCGTCGCAGAAACGGACGAAGCGGGCACCTTTCACCGAGGCATCGATATCGATAACTCCGGCGTAGTAGTTCGGCTGCTGGGCTACTATGCCCACCGCCCGCCCGCCGAGCCGCGCGAAGCCAACGAGAAGATTCCGGGCGAAATGCTGATGCACTTCCAGGAAGTCGCCCTTGTCCACCACGAGCCTGATGATCTCGTGCATGTCGTAGGCCTTATCGGGCTCGCCGGGGACAATGTGGAGCAGTGCCTCTTCGGCGCGGTCGGGACGGTCATCGGTCTCGACGAAGGGCGGGTCTTCCATGTTGTTCTGGGGAAGGAAACTGAGCAGGCGGCGCACTCCCGGGCCGCTCTTGGTGGCGTGGGTCATCGCGCCGCCCAGTTGCTCGTGGGTCACCTCCTCCGAGGTGACCGTCTTGATGACATCGGGGCCGGTGATATACATCTGGCCGCTGCCCTTGACCATGAAGATGAAGTCCGTGATGGCCGGTGAGTACACAGCCCCTCCGGCGCACGGGCCCATGACCACGGAAATCTGGGGGATGACGCCTGAGCAGAGGGTGTTGCGCAGGAAGATATCGCCGTAGCCACCAAGGCTGAAGACGCCCTCCTGTATTCGGGCGCCTCCGGAGTCCTCCATGCCGATGAGAGGCACGCCGCTCTTGAGCGCCATGTCCATTATCTTGCATACCTTCTGCGCCACGGCTTCGGACAGCGAACCGCCCATGACGGTGAAGTCCTGGGCGAAGACGAAAACCGTCCGGCCGTCTATCAGACCGGAGCCGGTGACCACGGCCTCCGCCTGGAATTTCTCCAACTCGGCTCCCGAGATTCCGTCCAGAGGCACGAAGGCGTCGAATTCCTCGAAGGTGCCGGGGTCGAGGAGGAGGTCGAGTCTCTCGCGTGCGGACAGCTTCTTCTTGGTGTGCTGCTGGGCGAGACGCTGTGCTCCGCCGCCAGCTACTGCGCGCTCACGTATCTTATGCAGTTGTGCCATCTTATCTTGAGTGCTCATCTTGTCCTCGGGTCCGGGTCTTGAAGTGCGGATGAAGAAGATTCGATATGTTACCATAAACCTATACGGGCAACAACTGGGAGAGAGGTGGGAGAGAGGTGGTTTGTTAACGAAAGTTTGTCATTGCGAGGCACGAAGCAGCGCCCTTTCCTGTCATCGCGAGGCCATCCCGACAGGTCGGGAGGCCGTGGCGATCTCGGTGGTATGATAAAGTAGGGATGATGAGATTGCTTCGCCCTTGGCAATAGCCAATGGGCTCGCAATGACATAGAGGGGGTGCCGCGGCAATCCCGGTTTGTGTTAAAATTAGGCTCGGACGCCAATGACAGAGAGCCAGCTTCAGGAGAGGGAATTCCCTTCGCATGGGGCCGCCCCGAGGGTTATGCGTGTCAAGGGAAGAGAGTTCCGCTGGGGCGGGCGGACCTATATCATGGGTGTGCTCAATGTCACGCCGGACTCTTTCTCAGGTGATGGCCTTGGTGGCGACCTGGAGGCCGCAGTCAGTCAGGCCAGGCGTCTGGTGGATGAGGGCGCTGATATCATCGACATCGGCGGCGAGTCCACCCGCCCCGATGCTTCTCGCCTTTCAACAGAGGAGGAGCTGAAGCGGGTCATCCCCGTTGTGGAGAGGCTGGTGGGGTTTCGCGTGCCGCTGAGCGTCGACACCTACAAGGAAGAGGTGGCCCGCCGGGCGCTGGAGGCGGGCGCCGATATCATCAACGACGTCTGGGGACTGAAGATGGACCCCGACCTGGCGAAGCTGGCAGCCGATAAGAAGGCACCGTTGGTCATCACCAGCAATCAAAGGGACAGGGGGGACGACCGGGTCCAGGATATTGTGAAGTCGGTTCTGGCGGACCTGAAGAGAAGCACCGGTGTGGCACTGGAAGCAGGAGTAGCCAGTGAGAACATCATCATTGACCCGGGTTTTGGCTTCGGCAAGACGCTGGAGCAGAACCTGGAGTTGCTGCGCCGTCTGGACGAGCTGAATAGTCTGGGATATCCCATCCTGGTGGGCACCTCGCGCAAGTCCATGATTGGTCTGGTGCTCGGCCTGCCGCCCGACCAGCGTCTGGAGGGCACGGCGGCCACAGTCGCCATCGGCATCGCCCGGGGGGCTGACATGGTGCGGGTGCATGACGTGCTCTACATGGCCAGGGTGTGCAAGATGAGCGATGCGATTATCAGAAGAAAGGCAGGGCCTGCTCCTTCGGCAGGCTCAGGACAGGCTCTGAGCGCAGAGAAGGGAGGGTAAATGCCTACCGCTTACCTGGGACTGGGTTCCAACCTGGGAAACCGCCGCCATAACCTGGACCGGGCCGTCGACGCGCTGGGCGAAAAGGGAAAGGTGAAGGTGAAGAGGCTGTCGTCGCTTTACGAGGCCGAACCTGTGGGCTTCGTCAACCAGCCTCTCTTTCTCAACGCTGTCTGTGAGGTGAGCACTCACCTTACCCCGCGCCAGCTCCTCGGCTTTATCAAGCAGACGGAGAAGAAGATCGGGCGGCTCCCGGGTCCCCGCAACTCTCCGCGAGTCATCGATATCGACATTCTCTTTTATGAAGGAGAGGTGGTCGAAAGCTCATCCCTCACCATCCCCCATCCCCGCTTGACGGAGAGGGCCTTTGTCCTTATTCCTCTGGCCGAGATTGCTCCAGACATGAGACATGTATGAGATATAAGTGCACCTGCATTTCGATGCCGCCCATTCCCTGAGGGGTTACCAGGGCAAGTGCGAGAAGCTGCACGGGCACCGCTACGAGGTGGTAGCGGGGCTAATGGCGCCACATCTGAACGAGATCGGCCTGGCCTACGATTTCCTAGAATTGAAGAAACAGCTTGGTGAGGTCATCTCACGGTTCGACCACAACAATCTGAACGAGATGTCTCCCTTCGACAAGCTCAATCCGTCAGCGGAGAACCTCGCCAGCTACATCTACGGGCAACTCCAGTCCGCGATTGGCAAGTCGCCGGTGAAGGTAGCCTATATCGAGGTGTGGGAGTCCCCCGAGAACCGGGTGGTTTACCGGCCGTAAAGGGTATGCTTCTTCAACGCCGATGGGTAACGTTATCGAAGAAGGTCCCATTCGTCTGCTGATACGCTTCGTCCGATGATTTGCTCTACTTCGCGCATCATGGTGCGTAGCTGAGGAAGGGAATACTCGGCGTTAGAAGGGATTGCTAGTCGATGTTGCTTATGAACCATGAAATGGTGTCGAGTTCCAGTGTACGGCCCGCCGAAGCCAAGCTTCTTGAGACGACGGGTGAACTCCCGGCGTTTACATCGCTTCCACTGGCTCATGTTGCGGATTCATGTTCAGGTCGATGCCATCGATTACTGGCATGGCATGGCCCAGTTTGAGGCCAACCAGAATCCAGTCCTCAAGAGTGGAACGTAGCTCGGCTACACACCTCTGCAAAGTTGTGCCGAACGCTACGACCCCTGAACAGAGAGGAATTCGTCCGGCGAAAGTGCCGTCCTCAAGCTTATCGTAAGCAGCGTGGGCTAAGGCTTGGTTGACATAGTCGGTGAGCACAAATCGAGTCGCCATATTTGCACTATCCAAAAGATAATTATACCACGGATTCGGAGGAGCGAGCGGGAATCTCCCGAGAACCGGGTGGTCTACCGGCCGTAAGACATGAGCGAATCAGTTCTAGCCTATCTCTGTGCGCTGATTCTGTCGGCCTTGTAGAATCCCAGTCCGCTTGCCTCTCTTCCCGCGAAGGTCACCCCTTTTAGAGTCAGCTGCCAGACCACCTCGCCCCTGGCCGTCACTTCGACTATCTTCGTCGTCCCGGTAATCAGTGTATTGCCGTTCGGCAGCCGGTCGGCGTCTCTGACCGGGGTGACCTCGCGCTCGAAGCCCTGGGATTGCCAGACGACGTTGCCTGTCTTCGGGTCGAGCTCCACCGCCCGGTGAGGTACGCGGTGATTGGCGACCAGGATATTGCCGTTGGGAAGGACCTCCGGGTCGTGTTGGGCCTGGAATATTCCCTCTCCGATAGTCCTGACCACCGAGCCCTGAGGGTTGACCTCAATCACGAAGTTGAAATTCCTCGGGCTGATGAGCGTGTTGCCATTCGCCAGTCTGGAGACGGCATTCGTATGGCTCCAACCCTCGTCGTTGATATCCTTGTAGGGCGCCTTGTCGAAGTGGTCCCGGGCACGCCATGACCAGACAATCTCCCCTTTCGCGTTCACTTCGGTCACCTGAGCATCGTCTTTCCGGTCATCGGCGCCGAACGCGAAAATAGTGTTACCGTTTGGCAGGCGGTCGGCGTCATGGGAAATCTTACCTGTAAGGTGCGACCAGATGGTGTTGCCCTTGCGGTCAATCTCATACACGCCGTTCCTGGGCAGCACGAACAGCACGTTGTTGTCGGGCAGCAACTCTGTGTCAAATCCGGGGTTGGTATATTGCCTCAGGCTCTGAGGCACCAGGTACTCCCAGATGATTTCCCCAAGCATGTTTACCTCTACTATCCTTGGCCGGTCCGGGATGTGGAGGTCAGCGAACAGTGTGGTGCCGGGCCATGCCAGGTCGGATTGGTACACATCCACCTGGAAGTCGGGGTCCGGAGTCCCCCTGGTCATCGGGGCAGGTGTTGCTATCGCTGGTGGTGGTATGGTGTCGCCCGATGGCGCCGGCGCCGGAGTGGTCGCTGGTGCGGGAGTGGAAATGGGAGCAGGGGCAGGGGTGGTGGGAGTTGGTGGCGCCGCTGGTAGCGACGGGCGTGTACAGCCAGGAAGAACAACGAGGGCTAGAATCAGTGCGACAAGCAGTATCCGCTTCATTGTCCGCCTCCACGTACTCAGCTGATGGGTAGTAAAGTCTCAGCCGTGGTCCGAAGATGTGCTATCCAGGTTTCCATGCTCTATACAAGCAGATTGTCCCGAAAATCGTCGTGTACCGGGCGGTCGCTTCGACCCGGTCGAAACCAGCCTCCTGAATTATCCCTGGCAGCAGGCCTCTTATGTTATCATAAGTCACTTCAAACCTTTGCATAAGAAGCGATAGCGTGTACGTGAAGGCGTTGTGGGGTCTGCCGAGGTCGGCCATGTGCAGCTCCCCGCCGGGCCGGAGGACACGAAAGACCTCCTTGAGAGTGCGCTGCTTGTTTTCCCGGGTCAGGTGATGAAATAGCAGGCTGGAAAGGACACGGTCGAAGGAGCCATTACCGTGGTCCAGAGTGATGTCCAGTCCGGTTCTGGAGACCTTGGCCCTGGCGATTTCAAGGATCCGGGGGTCTCCGTCAAGCCCGGTCACCACGGCATCTGGATGGGCTTTCTTGATGCGCATAGTGAGCGTCGCCGTGCCGCAGCCCAGGTCGAGCACCCGGTGACCGCTCTCAATCCGCGCCTGCTCGATGAGGCGGCGTTTGAAGACCATCTCTCGGGTGGTCCACCGTATGAATGGGTCGTAGAAGGGTGTCAACCAGCCATATTTCAGGGCCGGGATATATTCAGTGCGGTCCTTGTCGTTCATCCAGGCTACCTCCACCTGAAAAGGCATTGTCTGGGATTGTTAGGCGCTCTCATCCCCATGAAATCTCTCGCCAGCCATTTTATGGTATACTTTTATGTCCGGCCACTTCTTTCGTTTGGTAGCTGTACTATAGCCACAATTCGCATCTGGTTTCAAGCGACGGTCGCCCAGTGAAATGGATAACGTAAGGAATTTCTGTATCATCGCGCACATCGACCACGGCAAGTCAACCCTTGCCGACCGGATACTTGAGCTGACCGGGACAATCCATACTCTCTCCAATGAGCAGGTCCTGGATAGTATGGATCTGGAGCGCGAGCGCGGTATCACCATCAAGGCCAAGTCGGTGAGGATGCCCTATCAATCGGGAAGTGGCGAGAAGTACCTGCTGAACCTTATTGATACGCCGGGGCATGTGGACTTCAACTACGAAGTGTCGAGAAGCCTTAGGGCTTGCGAAGGTGCCGTTCTCCTGGTTGACGCTTCACAGGGGGTGGAAGCGCAGACCATCGCCAATGCCTATTTGGCCATCGATGCCGGTCTTGAGATCATACCGGTCATCAACAAGATTGATCTGGCCGGTGCCATGATCGACGATTGTCTGCTGCAACTGGATGATATGCTGGGTCTGCCAGGAGAAGACGCGCTGCTGATCTCCGCCAAAGACGGGACCGGCGTTCCCGAACTGCTGGAGGCGATTGTTGCAAGAGTCCCTCCACCCACGGGCAGCGCGGACGAGCCGCTGAAGTGCCTTATCTTCGACTCGTACTATGACAGCTACCGCGGGGTCATACCACACATCCGGCTCTTCTCCGGCAGCCTGCGTCCCGGCGATAAGTTCATGGTCAAGTCCACGTCGAAGGTCTTCGACGTGGTCGAAGTAGGCTATTTCCTGCCGCAAGCCACGCCTTGCGAGAAGCTGGTGGCCGGCGAAGTCGGCTACGTCGGTGCCACGGTGAAGGACATCGGCGATGTCCGCGTCGGTGATACTATCATATCGCCGGACCATCCTGAGACCCCCGAGATACCGGGATTCAGAAGGTCGCAACCGATGGTGTTCTGCGGCGTTTATCCCATCAGCACCAACGAGTACGGCAAACTTAAAACGGCCCTTGAAAAGTTCCAGCTCAATGATTCTTCTATCGTGTATGAAAAGGAGACTTCCGCGGCGTTGGGCCATGGTTACCGACTGGGGTTCCTGGGCATGTTGCACATGGAAATCACCCTTGAGAGATTGAAGCGGGAATACGGGCAGGAGCTTGTTGCCACGATGCCTTCAGTGGTCTACAAGGTGTTTACTACGCAGGGCGAAGTCATGATGATAGACAATCCCTCCAAATTCCCCGCTGTTCAGAATATCGACCACGTTGAAGAGCCATTGATCCGCGCCCGAATCATTGTTCCGAGTGAGCTGATAGGGCCCTGCATGGAGCTGTCGGATGCTAAGCGCGGCACCCTCATAGGCATGGAACATCCGGATAGAAGGCGTGTCCTTCTCACCTACGATTTCCCCTTTGCCGAAATGGTGACCGGGTACTACGACAAGCTGAAGAGTGTCACTCGAGGGTATGCCAGCATGGACTACGAGGTCGCCGGCTACCGCCGCGGCGACCTCGTTAAGGTGGATATTCTGGTCAAGGACAATCAGGTTGACGCCCTGTCATTCATCTCGATACGAGATGGCGCGGTTCCCAAAGCCAGAGTACTCGTACACAAACTCAGGAAGCTGATTCCCAGACACCTCTTCGAGATACCGTTGCAGGCCGCCATCGGGGGTAGGGTGGTGGTCAGGGAAGATATTGCTCCGATAAGGAAGGATGTCATCGCCAAATGCTACGGCGGGGATATCACCCGCAAGAAGAAGCTCCTAGAGAAGCAGAAGGAAGGCAAGAAGCGGATGAAGATGGTGGGCTCGGTGGAAGTCCCGCAGGAGGCGTTCCTGTTGCTCCAGAAACTGGAGGAGTGACGGTGAGGGGCCTGTATGTCCATATTCCGTTCTGTGTCAAGAAATGCGGCTATTGCGACTTCTATTCCCTGCCGGCGCGTCTGGAGTGCGCCGAATCCTACGTTCAGGCGGTCATTCGCGAAGCTTATCAATATGGCCGGCTGTCCTTCCAGACCGTGTATCTGGGGGGAGGAACGCCGAGCCTGCTTGGCGCCGGTCGCCTCAAGACCCTCATCGACGGTCTGAGAAAGGCGCTGGATCTTTCGGGGCTGGCTGAGGCTACAATGGAGGTGAACCCCGAATCGGCGACCCGCGAGCTGCTTGAGGCCGCCAGGGAGGCCGGGATGAATCGGGCATCCATCGGCGTCCAGTCGCTTTCGGACTGCGAACTCAAGAGCGCCGGGAGGATTCACACGGCGGCCCAGGCGGTTGAAGCCGTAGGACTTGCCGTGACGCTCGGCTTCGGAGCCGTCTCCGCCGACCTGATTGTCGGGCTTCCCGGGCAGACATGGTTGTCGCTCCGCCAGTCAATGGAAGCGCTGCTTCGCACCGGCATCGAGCATCTCTCGGTTTACTGTCTGTCTCTGGAGGAGGGTACTCCCCTGGCGAAGAGCCCGCCATCGGAGCTGCCGTCCGATGATGAGCAGGCGGTGTTGTTTGAGCAGGCGAGCGCTTTTCTGGCCGGGCGCGGGCTCGTCCACTACGAGATATCCAACTTCGCCGTAGAGGGACGCGAGTGCCTGCACAATCTGAACTACTGGCGCAACGGCGAGTATGTCGGCCTCGGGCCAGCGGCGGCCTCGCATATCAGCGGGAAACGGTTCAGGAACCGCGCTGACCTGGACGCCTACCTCGATGACCCCACCGACCTGGCGGAGGAGATCGAGCAACTCAACGCGAGAGACAAGGCTTGTGAAGAGGCCATGCTGCGCCTTCGCTTGCTCAAGGAAGGCGTGGGGATCGGTGAGCTGACAGCGAGGTTCGGGCGCGACAATGTTGGAGCTTTGATTGGCCGGCTGGAGCGCATGACCTCGCAGGGGATGCTCGTCTCCGATGGGGCGAGATATGTGCTGCCGCCGTCCAGGGTACTCACCTCAAACCCGATCTTTGCGGAAGTCCTGAGCGAGTAGCCTGTTGACAGGTGGCGCCAGTCCCTATATAGTCCCTTCCTATGTCGCTCGGACCGCTTCTGGCTCTGCTGGGGTCGTTCTTCTTCGCCCTGAACAACCTGGCTTCACGCCGTGCAGTCCTTCGAGTGAAGGACACCTCCGCCGGCGCCGCCGTGAGCGTCTTCATTTCCCTGCCGGTGCTCTTTCTTGCCCTTGTTGTCACGGGGAACGTCGGTGACATCTTCCGCTTTCCCTGGCACGGCTACCTGTGGTTGCTGGGAGCCGGGATAATTCATCAGTACACGGGACGGAGCCTCAACTTCGTCAGCGTCAAGCTGGTAGGCGCGAATATCTCCGGCGTCTTACGGCGGAGTTCGCCTCTGGTGGCCGTCGGCCTGGGGGTGTTCGTTCTGGGAGAAGTCCTGACCGGGAAGGCGCTGGCGGGCATTTTGCTCATAGTGGCCGGTGTGGTGCTGGTTGGCTGGAATCCCTGGCAAACCGGGAAGAGCAAGACCTCTTTCGGCAACATGAGCCTGAAAGGCATCCTGACGGGAGTCGGGGCCGGGGTGTGCTACGGCATAAGCCCGATGATGATCAAAATGGCCTACAGCGGCCTCTCCTCCCCCATAGCCGCGGCGTTTATTTCATTCGTTGGTGCGGCTGCCGTCTATGCTTTCTTGCATGCCAGAGGAGATAAGAGGGAGCTGCTGGTCACCATGGACAGCCGTACCTTCTGGTGGTTCACCATCGCCGGCCTCCTGGTGGTCTTCGCCCAACTGGCCCGTTTTTTCGCCCTGAGCATGGCGCCGATCAGCGTCATCTCTCCCCTCTTCGACGTCAACCCGATAATGATCGTGGGGCTATCCTACATCTTCAACCGCAAGCTGGAGGTCTTCTCCAAGTCGGTCATTTTCAGCACTGTCATCGTGGTCGCAGGCTCGTTCCTTCTCCTATCATGAGGCACTACCCATAGTCCTGGAACGTCCACGAGTTAGTGCCGGAGGGACGGCTGGCAAGACGCTTATCGAGCAGTACTCTGGTGAACAATCAGTGGTAGGCCACAACGTCCAATAGACAGAACCTTCAGTCTAACCTTCAGCCTTGCTCCCTGAGCACTTCTTGCCCATCATACAAATCAACCTAATGTTCAATTGAGCACGTAGGAGGGCTGTTGACATCCGGCTCTCAAGATAAGCTCTCAATGAGGTTGGCTATGAGTCCGATACCCATAAAATAGATGTAGAATGTGGTATGATTTATGAAGCCCAACAAAGATAGTAAACAGCGATATTTATGATAACCAGGATCGCGACTCCGTAAAATATATGATAATTAAGGACCATTGAAAATGCAGGAATCCAAGTTTGCCCAGCATCGCTACTTTCTGAAGGACAGCATACGCAAAACCGTTAATTTCTCAAGGACCGATCAGAATCTGGGTCTGCCCCCTCCCACTATTGAAAAACCATATCAGAACGACAAGAAGGTGATCCCTATGATTCCACCTTCTGATTTGGCAGATCTGTATACAATTACCCTGCAATCCGCCATCAACAATCGACAAAGCCGGCGACAATTCAAGAGAGAATCAATATCTTCAGCTGAACTCTCGTTTCTGCTCTGGGCAACACAGGGTATAAGGCAGCCAATAGATTATGGCCATGCATTGAGAACTGTTCCTTCTGCCGGTGCAAGACATGCGCTTGAGACTTATCTCGCCGTATTAAACGTGGAAAACCTTGGTGCAGGTTTCTATCGGTACCTGCCAGTGAGCCATAGCATCATAGTAGAGAGATTGGATAGCCTTGCAGGGCAGAAAATCACTAGAGCTACCTTTCACCAAAACTGGATGGCTGATGCCGCTGTGGTGTTCATATGGGCGGCAATCCCATACCGCATGGAATGGCGATATGGGCTGGCAGCGCACAGGGTGATTCTTCTTGATGCCGGACATGTCTGTCAAAACCTGTATTTGGCATGTGAAGCTATAGGTGCAGGAACATGTGCGGTTGCAGCTTATGATCAAGAGCAAATGGACCAGGTCTTAGGAGTAGATGGAGATGATGAGTTTGCTATTTATGCAGCTGCTGTTGGCAGGCCGCGATAGATGCCAACAGGTCAACAGCATGGGCTTGGCACATATCCGGATCCGGTTATGAACACCTGCGGCTTTCCCTGTATCCTGCTTTGCACATCCTAATACTCGGACCGGGCGTTGTGAAAGAGGAGGAACCCAATGGAATAGGCCTACGGTATCAATCTAATCAGATTCTAAGCCTCCTCTAATCAACCTGTAAGGACACCCGTACCAAAAGCCAGTATGCTATATGTTGGCGAAACCATGGGCATGAGCTTGATTCCCGCACTGGTGTTCGGGCCGACAAGATAGTCACTTATGGAATTATTACTAAGCGCATCGCTCATAGCGGCATTCATCGCAGGGGTAGCAGCTCTCTTTGCCCCTTGCTGTATCACCGTTCTTTTGCCGGCGTATTTCGCCTCTATCTTTAGAGAACGATACAGGGTATTCCTCATGACCTTTGTATTCTTTGTAGGAATACTACTAGTATTTCTTCCGATAGGACTGGGAGCTGCCGTACTTGGCCAAGTATTCAACAGGTATCACAATACTATTTTCGAAATTGGGGGGGGCTTTCTAATTCTGATGGGCCTTGTTCTCATCACTGGCAGGCATTTCTCTCTTCCTTTCAGAGTAAATCCTTCTTTGAAGAACCATAATGCCTTTTCAGTTCTCACCCTCGGCATCTTCTCAGGGATAGCGACGACCTGCTGCGCGCCAGTGCTGGCCGGTGTCTTGGCCTTAGCGGCTCTTCCCGGCTCAGTGATATGGGGCGGAATATACACTTTGAGCTACGTTCTCGGGATGGTCACTCCATTATTCATACTTTCTCTAGTCCTGGATAGAATCGATTTCACTCAAAGACTGAACAAGACTTTCAAAAAACCGATCGAGTACTCAATAGGTGGAAAGAAGTTCGGCATTATCGTTTCTGAGGCAATTTCTGGAGTCACTTTTCTAGTCATGGGAATGCTGATTATGTACTTGGCGCTGACCAACCGGCTTTTTGTCCACTCAGATTATCAGACTACTATTAATATTCTCCTGACCAAGGTCTTGGATTCCATAGGTGGCTTCGTAAGGCTAGTTCCTGAGTATGTCTGGGCAGTACTGCTCCTCACGGCAATCGGCTTCGTTATCACGTTGTCGATAAATAGGTTTCGGAAAGAAAGACATGAAGAAGAACATCCCGAACAAGGGGAATCCTAAAAAGAGAAAACTGAAGCGTCCCCTGAGGAAAAACAACACTAAAACGATCGTAATCGCTATCGCAGTCATCGTGGTGGTAGCCGGATTGTCTTACTTCGGGTTGAAAAAGGAGTCCTCCGTTCCAGCCAGCACAGCCACTCCCGCCAATACGGCAGTCAATCCTCCTGGGAAAAATGTGACGGCCAGCCCTCCTCGCCCCTCTCTATACGACCTCGTAAATAGACAGGCCCCTTCATTCTCCCTACCTGATCGCTACGGAAAAGTCTACTCGTCGGACACTTTACTCGGTAAGAACGTTGTCCTCTTCTTTAACGAAGGATTGATCTGTTTCCCGGCTTGCTGGAATCAGATGGTTTCATTATCGATAGATGCGCGTCTAAATAACGCAGACACGGTGGCTTTATCAGTGGTGGGCGATTCGAAAGAAGCCTGGCAAAAGGCAATCGATAAGGAGCCGGAACTAGCCCAAGCCACGGTACTTTTTGATGAGAGCTTAACCGTCTCAAGAGCATTTGGCACGTTAACACTTCCGTCTTCTATGCATTCTGGTCGACTTCCCGGGCACACCTATGTAATAATCGATAAGGGAGGAATCACCAGATATGTCTTTGACGATCCGAATATGGGGATTCGCAACGATCAGTTGATAACTGAGATTGCAAAGATAGTTAGTAAATGACGTAGACCGTCAAGGATACCGGGACAAGAATGGAGTCGAAAAATCTGAACAGCGGAGTGTTGACGCAAGCTCCGGATGAGGTAGTAGACTCGTCATAACTACTGGTGGCCGATATGAATCATCGTCGAGTTTTGGTTCTTGGTGTTGTCATCCTCGCTGTAGTAGGATTCATAATGGTCTTATGGAGCGGGTTAGCCAGCAAAGAGCCGCTTACCGGAGCTAGCGGCGTTGCCAGAGTAGACCGTCCAGCCGCGGACTTTACGCTGCCGTTGTTCAGAGGAGGCAATATCACTCTTTCCAGCTTGATAGGGAAGCCGGTAGTGATCAACTTCTGGGCCTCCTGGTGCCCCCCTTGCCGAGAAGAGGCGCCCATTCTGGAGGAGGTATGGCAGCGTTACCGGGACAAGGATGTGACGTTCATTGGAGTGGACATCCAGGATACCGAAACAGATGCCCGGGCCTACATCAAAGAATTCGGTATCACTTATCCTAATGGCCCGGATCTCGGCGGCAAGATAACCATTGACTATGGGGTATCAGGCATACCGGTCACTTTCTTCGTCAACCGGCAAGGGATGATCGTCAGCCGCTGGGTGGGTGCCATAAACGAAAGCATTCTGGTGTCCAGGATAGAAGACTTGCTGCAATGACGGACCTCGTGCCAATTGTAGGATTCGGCTTTGCCTTTATCGCAGGCCTTGTCTCGTTCTTGTCACCCTGTGTTGTACCACTCATTCCCGGGTATCTTTCGTATGTGTCAGGTGTATCCATTGACAGCCTGGGAGAACCGAGTGTATCTCAGCTTGGCCGCATCCTGCTATCGTCGGCACTGTTCGTTTTGGGTTTCACGCTGGTATTTGTGAGTCTGGGGACATCCGCCTCTTTGCTCGGGTCGCTGGTCGAGGCTTACCGCCGAGAGTTGACCCTCATGGCCGGTGGTGTGATGGTGCTAATTGGCATCCTCCAGATGGACATAATACCCGTAAAGTTGCTGGCGCGAGAGGTACGCTTTCATCCGGAGACCCGAGGACTGGGTATGTTGGGCGGGATTCCGCTAGGCATGGCGTTCGGTCTAGGCTGGCTCCCTTGTGTGGGTACCGTTCTCGCGTCTATCTTATTTTATGCCAGCACGGCCGAGACAGTGACCCAGGGTACCATGCTTTTGCTGGTGTATTCTCTGGGGTTGGGTCTGGCCTTTATCCTTACGGGTGCTTTTTTCGGTCGTGCTATGGGGGCCCTGCGCTGGGTGCAGAGGCATCGCCGGATTTTTAACTTTCTTGGCGGTGGAGTCCTGGTGGTGATGGGACTGTTGTTCATCAGCAGCCGTTTCTTTTTCCTTAACCTGGCGGCACAAAAGCTGTATTATAGGTTCTTCTACTGAGGTGACCCCCGCCAGACTTTTGGCAGAATGGCCGGTTGTCATCTCGTCTGTGATAACCCTTTGGATGTTCAACTTATGGCCAATGCCAGTGTTTCATTCCATGTGGACCAGACAATGAAGAAGCTGTGCTTTCTATTATCAAGTCTCGTGGTGCTAGCCATTCTTTTGGTTGCACTTGATCGTTCCTATGTGAAACAGCCGCCGCAATCGTTGGACGAGAAAGCTCAGGAAGTTTACCGCAGCCTGATGTGTCCATTATGCCCTGGGCAAACCATCGCGCAGTCCCAGAGCGAGTTGTCCGCGCAGATGAGAGGACTGGTTCGAGAGAAGCTGGAACAGGGCGAGACCAAAGAGGAGATTCTGCGGTTCTTCGCAGAGCGATATGGAGAGGCAGTGTTGGCGGCACCTGTTAGGTCAGGCTTCAACCTAGCTGCCTGGGTCATCCCTTTTGCGGCCATAGTAGTTGGGGGGATCCTTATGTGGAGGACAATCAGGAAATGGGTTAGGCAAGGACGGGGAATGGAGTTCTCATCCAAAGGCATTGGTCCGCCTGCCGAGACTAGCGCCGATGATGAGAAGTACCTGGAACGGGTTGAAAGAGAACTGCGTGAATTTCGTGAAGGAGGCGACAAATGATTGCTCTTGCGTCGACACATCAGAAACACAGACACCTCTAAACGTCTGCCGCAGATCGGTTCGAGGACTGTCAATGCTAGATAGAAAGGACTCAGAAAGGAAGATGCGTCGGGGTTGCTTAACGCAGGCGAGTTGCCCCAGTCGATGACTGCACGTTCATATGGCCACAAATGCTTTAGAACAGCCGAGGCAATCTCATTTGCTTGGTGCCATTCCTGAACCTGTAGAGTCCTGCAAATCCTGATGTGTTCTTCACCTCCTGATGCTTGCGTTAGCACCCAAGAATGCCTCGAACAGAAATCGTGCCCTGAATTCAAGAATAGTCAAGAAGAAGCTGTCTTCTTAATCTACGTAGCCACCACCCTGATCGGGCTATGCGCCCCTCTTTCGGTAGCGCCAGAAGGCCACTTGAAAGTTGGCTCTATCGGTGAAGATTGCAGTTATTGCTTGACCGTCCTGCTTCTCAACACTATCATTGACGCAGAAGAGAGGAGGCGCCGGTAGGACCCTAACATGCGAATTCTAGTTGTCGATGACGAACCTGAAATCCTGAGTTTCATCAGGCGTGGGCTGGCTTATGAAGGCTACACGGTTGACGCCGCGAGCAACGGCGCAGAGGCACTGGCTAAAGCCCGTGAGCAACAGCCCGACCTCGTTGTACTCGACATTATCATGCCGGGCATGGACGGAATCGAGGTTGCAAAGCGGTTACGCCGGGCAAGTGATGTGCCAATCTTGATGCTCACGGCTAAAGGGACCGTTGCTGATCGGGTAGCCGGACTCGACAGCGGCGCTGATGATTATCTGGTCAAACCCTTTGCTTTTGACGAACTCCTGGCAAGATTGAGAGCTTTACTGCGGCGACGCCATCCCCAAGAAGGTGAGATCTTCAGTTTCAGCGACCTCAATTTGAGCATCGCTGCCAGAGAAGTGACACGAGGAAATGAATCAATAGACCTTACCGCGCAAGAATTCGATCTCCTTGAATTATTCATGCGCCATCCCCGCCAGGTGCTCAAGAGAGAGTTTATCTGTGAAAAGATCTGGGGGTACGACTTCCATTGCGAGTCCAACGTGATAGAGGTCTACGTACGCTACCTGCGGTCCAAGCTAGAAGCCTGCAATAGGCCAAGGCTAATCCATACCGTGCGCGGCGTTGGCTACGTCCTGAAGGAGTAGGCATGCCGATTCGTTGGCGATTGACGCTGTGGTTCTCGCTAATACTGCTTATCGTCCTCACACTGACCGGAGGTGTGCTGTACACCGTGTTGCAGAGCTACCTGACCAATGAGGTGGATGACAATTTAAGGGCCTACTCGGCGCACGTGCACGGCACGCTCAAGTCTGATGAACTGCCCCAGCCCCTAGACTACGATGTCATTCATGCCAAGCTTCCGCTGGTCAACGAGTTCGCTTCTCCGGGACTCTACATTCAGATCCTGGACAGAAATGACGTGGTAGTGGTGAAATCAGACAACCTTGGTCAACGGGAACTCCCTGTATCCCCAACGTTGGTAGAGAAAGGCTTTAGCGGAAGTGCCGTCATTGAAACCGTCCCTTCTGGCGTTGATGCCAGAGTGCGTATCATGGCCTCCGCCTTGTATCTGAGAGACCAAACGCTTCTGCTGGAAGTGGCTCAATCCTTGAAGCCTATTGACGTTACGATGAGTCGACTCAGGTGGGCCTTGCTAGCTGCCACTTTGGTAGCTCTGATACTGGCAAGTTTGTCTGGTGCCGGCATTGTTCGCCGGGCGCTTGCTCCTGTGGAGCGTATATCCAGAATTGCCCAGAGCATAGAGGCAAGCTCCGACCTAAGTCGTCGCGTTGCCTACAAGGGCCCAAGCGATGAAATTGCCAATTTGGCAACGACGTTCGACCACATGATTGAACATTTAAGCAAGGTCTTCGAATCTCAGAAAAACTTCATTGCCGACGCATCTCACGAGTTGAGAAGCCCACTAACGGTCATGCAGGGCAACTTGGACTTGCTGAAGCGAAAAATCAGTGAGGAAGACCGCAGAGCGTCAAAGAAATCAATCGAGGCTGAGACCGAGCGAATGGGGAAGATAGTGAATGATCTGCTTCTTCTAGCGGAAGTGGAGTCTGGTCCGGTAGAGCGGAGAGAAACTGTCTCGCTGGCAGGAATCGTTTTGGAAGAAGTAGGACGTGCACAGTCACTGTCGGGGAATCGTAGGATTGTTGTTGGACGTTTGGAAGGCCTATCACTTAGTGGAGATACCTACAGGCTGAGACAGCTCTTAAGCAACCTGGTGGACAACGCCGTAAGGTATACCCAGGATGCAGGGACCGTAACCTTATCGTTGGTCCGGGATGACCGTTGGGCACGGCTGGAAGTGGCTGACAACGGAATAGGCATAAGTCCAGAGCACCTCCCGAACATCTTTGACCGTTTTTACCGAGTCGACAAATCTCGCTCTCGAGCCGGCGGAGGAACTGGCCTTGGGTTGGCAATCGTCAAAGGAATCGCCGAGCAATATGGCGGGAAGGTCAAGGTGACAAGCGAGCCGGGCAAAGGGAGCACATTTACCGTATGGCTGAGTATCTGAAGATCATCTAATTGACCCACTGCTCGCCCGAAGACTTAGCCACTGCTGGAAGAGCCACTGGCAGGCAGGGCGTAGCATTCGTGCCATCGCCAGGAGCCCGTGGGCAGGCCGCCCCGCGGTGCACAAGTACATATCCATAGCCGAGGCCCATGGCTACCGGCCGGGAATCCCATCTCCGCCGCAGGGCTGGCGAGCGTTTCTTCAGGAGGTGGCACCCGAGGTCTTCGACCCGGTGGCGCAGTGGAAGGTGTTCGCCGAACTCCGATCACTACGCATCCGGATCGAGGAGACTATGGCGGACGCCAGCCTCGAGGAGACCAATCGCCGTTTCGAAGCACTGTACGATGCCATAGAGACGGGCAAGATAAACCTTGAGGACGTCACGCCGCGCATCCAGCAGCACCGGGAAAGGCAGAAGCAGTTGCAGGCGGCCAAATGGGAAGCGGAGGCGCTCTTGGCCAGCCATCGCGTGGAGTTGGTGGACAAGGCAACAGTCAGACGCCACATCGAGGACCTGCACGGCCTTCTCAGCAGCAGCCATTTGGCGGAAAGGAGGTCCTTCATCAGAAGTTTCGTCAAGGACGTGAAGGTCACGGCCAAACAGTGGTCTTGACCTATACCCTGCCGTTGCCGCCGGATGGAGCGTCGGAGGAGAAACTGCGAGTTCTGTCTACCGTACATGATGGTGGGCGGTACAGGACTTGAACCTGTGACCCCTTGCGTGTGAAGCAAGTGCTCTAACCACTGAGCTAACCGCCCGAGATTCGTGCGTATTCTAGCTTCTGGAGGATGGCGTTGTAAAGGAGGCCGCCTCTATTTGGCTGCCGGATTGAGGACTCGCCCGACGAAGATGATGCTGCTGGTCGGGATATCGCGGATGAGGAAGATGAATGGGCGGTCAACCCTGACCTCGAGCGGCTCAGCCGGCGCCGACGTCACTCCTATGATGACTGCGGTGGCGGCCGCCGCCTCGGTCCCGGCCTCGTCCACGGCGACGAATGCCTTGTGCAGCACATCCTGTATCAGCAGGTCGCGCCGGCCGTTCATGCCTGAGAAGTCGGCGTTCTCGGTGAAGGCCACCCCCAT
The DNA here is from genome assembly GCA_016844565.1 of Dehalococcoidia bacterium. Taxonomy (GTDB): domain Bacteria; phylum Chloroflexota; class Dehalococcoidia; order JAENJB01; family JAENJB01; genus JAENJB01. Next base: position 14,975 of record JAENJB010000012.1, on the reverse strand, counting down.
GCCCAGGGTGCTGAGTGCCTGCTTGAGACCGAAGCTCGACTCGTACTCGAATCGGGGCATGGTCAGCGCGATCTGACGCCTGGCCAGTTTGCCGGTGACCGACTTAACGAGCGCCCCATCCAACGACTTCTCGAAGGCCTCGAACTGGCCCGCTCCGGGTAGCAGGATGACCATCGAGAGTTCCTGCCCATCGTAGGGCAACTCTACGGCCTGGTAGTTGTCGCCTTCCGCGTAGCCGAGGCCCTCTGTCTGCCTCATCATGGGTACTGTGACATCGGCGCCGTCGAGCAAATGGAACTGGCCGTTGGAGGTCGCGCTCTCGTTGAAGGGATGCAGCCAGGACGCGTTGAAGTAGATGGCATTGGTCAGGACGAGGCGTGTCAGAGCATTCACGGCTCCCGGCGGAATCAGGTCCTTGATCCTCCCCTCAGTTTGTTCGCTGACCCACTGGTTGATAGCCACTCTGGCTTGCTCGGTCTGGTTTATGAAATCCGCCAGCCTCAGACCGGCCCCGTAGTTCCGGGACAGGGTGTCGAGGAACTGATCGAGGAACTGGTAGTCCTTCTGGCTCCAGATGGCGTTGACCACGTGCAGGCGGAATCCTTTCCCGTCCTTGCCCTTGGCTCCCTGGCCGCGTTGCTTGAGCTGGAGGTCGAGGCTATTGAATGCCGGGTGCAGGCGGTCCTGTGACAGGGTGAAGTCGAGGGCTTCCGCCATGTTCTTCTCTGTGCTGCCGCGGGCGCCGGCATAGGTCATGGCGAGCGCTTCCGAGATGCTGTAAGGGGAGTAAAAGAAGTTGCCACCCTTTCCTCTCAGCGCCTGATACAGGCTGAAAGCAAAGGCGTTGTTGCCGTCGACAAGGGTTCCCAGGTCTGCCCTATCTATCGCGGGTGAAATGTTCCTGGGCTTGTTCGACTGTACCACCTGGCCTGAGGCCGCTTGAGTGCAGCTCGAAAGCCCGACCAGGAATGCCGATACCAGAATAAGCAACAGGGCTTTTCTCATGCTCTCACTCTCCTGAGTTACCTCGCATTTCGGTCACAGATCATAACGGATTAGGCGGACTCAGCCAGGCTTTTCATGTCCCTCTTTGAATGCTCAATTGGTTGCCAGCGTGCTCTTCAACAGGATGCCGTTGGCCCAGTAAAGCCCTGTCATACCGGAAGGCAACAGGTCGTAGGTCGCACCGCCTTCGTAGGTTACCTGCTCCACTGCTGCCACCAGCGCCCCGTCCAGAGTGTCGCCCGCATGGTAATCGCCCAGGGCGCGTCCCTCTGCCGTGGGGTGACCCCATGACGCGGTCACGGTACGGCTGTCGTTCAGTCTCACCCTGACCACCTGGAAGGACGGCGGGACCGGGGTCGCCACGGTTCTGGCCACTACGGCCGCAGTGCGCTCTCCCATCTCGTTGACCGTCCACACGGCCATCCCCTGGCGCAACTGCTCTACCGGCACCGGCCCGTCAGGCGTATCTATGAGAGTGCCCCTCGCCAGGCAAATGGGATATGTGTTGGAACTTGGCTCTTTTTTCAGTACCGTTATCTTGCCGGACGGGGTGATGGTCCCTTCGATGCGTTGCCCCTGGCCCTCTCCCACCCGCAGAATGAAGTGGTAGGCGTCTCCCGAAGTGGTCATCTCTACTCCGAGTGCCAGTTTCTTGTGCTCCCGGTAGATAAGAAGTTTCTCCTCGTTGGTGTAATCTGCCTTGCTCGGAAGAGCAAGATGTTCCAAGATCGCTGAGAATTCAGCGGCATCTGCTCTTATGCCGGGGAACTGCTCCAGAGCGCTCTTTTCTTCCTGTCCCTCACGCGCCACCGGGTAGAAATCGCGGTCGACATAGAACAGATCGCCGAAATTGGAAATCAGCCGGTATTTCAGCTCGGGCGCCGAGTAGATGACTGGCGGTGTTGTTGACGGTGGCGCGCCGCATCCTGACAGCGCGAGTAGGAGCGCCATTAGAATGGCCAGTAATGGTTTCTTCATGTTCTTACCCCCACCAATGGCTTGCCCGTCCGTCACGATAATATTGTAAGAGACTGAGCGGGCTCCGGTCAGCCAGCACATTATACGTTTCAAAGCCCCGGGTGTCACAGAGGTGTTATACTTGCGGCAGTCGAAACGGTGACAATCCCCCATTTCCTGATTGTATCCGGACACCACGAAGCATGAAAATATAGCCCGCCGCCGTTGCCGTCATTGCGAGTGCGAAGCCCGAAGCAATCTCATCTGGTACTCGCGGCCCAGAGATTGCTTCGCCCTCCCGACAGGTCGGGATGGCCTCGCAATGATAGGCCGTGCCGGAAGTGGCTATTCCCGAGGTAATCAAGAGAACATGATACAGAGGTGACCTGTTATGGAAGTAGAGCGTATTCTTTCCGACCTGATAAGGATTCCCTCGGTGAACCCGCCCGGTAGGGAGACGAAGGTAGCCGAATACCTGAAGAGGCTCTTTGACGGGGCGGGCATCAGAAACGAGATCATCGAGTCGGCGCCGGGGAGAGGGAGTTTCATTGCCACGCTGGGAGAGGGTGAGAAATCCCTGCTCTTTCTCTCCCACGAGGACGTAGTCCCGGCGGGAGAAGGCTGGGACTTCGACCCCTTCGGCGGCGAGATAAGAGCGGGACTGGTCTGCGGCCGGGGCGCTCTCGACTGCAAGGACCTGGTGGCCGCCGAGGCATGGGCGATGCTGCAGCTCTGCAAGCTCAAGCTGAACGGCAAGCTGATTTTCGCGGCCACCGCCGATGAGGAAAGTGGGGGCGCGTACGGTGCCAAGTTCCTGCTGGACAAGCATCCTGACAAGCTTCGGGCCGACTTTGCCATCAACGAGGGTGGGGAGGGGCCGACAAAGATAGGCGACAGGTATGCCTACTTCGTTCAAGCGGGGGAGAAGGGGTCCGCCTGGGCCCAGTTGAAAGCCTCCGGCATTTCCTGCCACGGCGCCGTGCCCACGCTGGGTGACAATGCTGTGGTCAAGGCCTCGGAGTCTATCGTCCGCCTCAGCCGGTACAAGCCGCGGGTCAGGATCATTCCGGAGATAAAGGGCCTACTCGACCACCTGGGCTGGCAGAGGGAATTCGGGAAGATAACCGCGCGAAACGTGGATGCCCTCCTCGATGCGCATCCCGACCGCGCCTTCGCCGAGACCTTGAGGTCCCTGACCCGGATGACCATCTCGACGAACATGGTGCAGGGCGGCACCAAGACCAATATCGTGCCCGATAGCTGCGAGGCCCACGTAGATATCCGCGTCCTCCCCGGTCAGGACAGGGAGTACTTGCTCAAGATACTTCGCTCTATAGTGGGAGAGGACGTAAGCATAGAGGTGCCGGACTTCAATCTGGCTTCCTTTTCCCCCACCCGTTCGCCTCATTTCCGGCTCATAGAGACCCTCGGGGATATAGACTGCTTCCCGATGATGTCCGCCGGGGCGACTGATTCCCGCTTCCTCCGGGCCAAAGGGATTCCCGCCTACGGCCCCGCCGTGGTGGCCCGGGACTTCGATCCGGCGCTGAAGAAGACCTACCATGCTCGGAACGAGCGGGTTGACATAAAGAGCGTCAGGCTCAAAGCAGACTTTCTGATGAAGTTGGCCGTAAGCTACCTGGGGACCGCTTGATATCCCATCCCCTGCCTCCTTCCCCAAACAGAAGGGCTCTGGCAGTTTTGCCAGAGCCCTTCTTGTGAACTTTTCTTCGTCCCCACTACTTCCTCACGCCTGACTTTCAGGCTATGTGGCCCGCACCCTATATCTCAAGGGGCCTTGCAGCAATCACGGGAAGCTCGGGGGACCGCAACTCCTCGCTGGTAACCAGTAGCCCTATGGCTTCTTCACCTCCACCAGCGGGGAGAAAGGCTTTATCATTTGAAACCTGCACAGCAACCTTAACAGTCTCACAGTCACCTGCCTCCTTTCGCCTGTACCGAGATTAGCGATCTGCGGAGCGGGTAACCATCAGGAGATCTCCCAGACCCCCAACCATTCTAGATTATTTTACATAAAAATACCCCCATTTGTCAAGTGTCTGTACTCGCAATGACAGAAGGGAGCCGCCTATTGACCGGCGCGGGTGAGCGGCGTATAGTCGAAGGTTACGCGATGAGTTCAAGAGCAGAGGAGAACATGTCCGCCGGCATACGTGATCAGACAACAGCCGGACCTTATCGTACCGGCACGGTGGCCATCGTCGGCCGTCCCAATGTAGGCAAGTCGACGCTGCTGAACGGCCTGATCGGTTTCAAGCTGTCCGCGGTCAGCCCGAAGCCGCAGACCACCAGGCATAGGATACTGGGGGTGCTCACCGACGAAAATTATCAGGTGGCCTTTCTCGATACTCCGGGGCTGCCTTGCAACCTCGACGACGAACTCAACCGCCGGCTGCTCGTCAGGCTGGGGGAGGCCGTGAAAGAAGCGGACCTGGTGGTCATGATGGTGGAGCCCAGGCCTCCGGCAGACCTAGAGCTTCGCCTCATCGGGCAGCTTAAGCGTTCCGGGAAGCCTTGCCTTCTGGCCATCAACAAGATAGACGTCGTGAGAAAGCCTGACCTGTTGCCCGTCATCGACGCCTATAACGGTCTGTATCCCTATCTGGAGATCGTACCGGTGAGCGCCCTTAAGAATGAAGGCGTGGACTACTTGCTTCCGGCCATAGTCAAGCACCTGCCGGAGGGGGAGCCGGCGTTTCCGGCGGATGAACTCACCGACCGAACCGAGCGCTTCCTGGCGGGCGAGATGGTCAGGGAGCAGGTCTTCCATGCGTACGCTCAGGAAGTGCCCTATGCTGTGGCGGTGGAGATCGAACAGTTCCGGGAGGGCTCGGAAGAGCACGGCGGCAAGGACCATATCCGGGCCATTCTCTATGTCGAAAGAGAATCCCAGAAGGCAATACTCATCGGCAAAGGCGGACAACTACTCAAGAAGGTAGGCACCCGGGCGCGCCAGCAGATAGAGGAGGTAACGGGGCGCCCGGTCTATCTCGAGCTCTGGGTGAAGGTGTACCCCAGGTGGCGCAAGGACAAGGCCTTCCTTCATCGGATCGGATACTGAAGCCGGCATCATTTCTCACTTGAGGCTAAAGTGGCTGTCCCGATAGCCAGCCCTCCATTATCTTGAACTGGCTCTTGTCCGCTCCGCATACGGGGCATACCCAGCCGGCGGGCAGCGCCTCAAACGGGGTCCCCGGTTTCACCTCGTGGTCGGGGTCGCCTTGCTCCGGGTCGTAGATGTAGCCACACACCAGACACATGTATCTCGGCATTCTCGCACCCGTCCTTTTCGCTATTCCAGGATGGTCTCATCTCCGTACCGCGGCTGCGATACGTTCCAGCCGGTCTTGGCGCTCAGGAACTCTCCGAACTGCCGGGCGGCGTCCGGCTCTCCGTGAGTGACGAACACGCATTTTGGTGGCTTACCGAGCGCCGAGAGCCACCGGAAGAGGTCGTCTCTATCGGCGTGGGCCGATAGACCGGGCATCTGGACGATTCTCGCCCTTACGGGGTAGTGTTGTCCCAGTATTCGGACGGTCCGGGCGCCGTCAACAATCTGTCTCCCGAGGGTCCCCACCGCCTGGTATCCGGCGAAGAGGATGGTGCTCTCGGGGCGTGAGATGTTGGCGACCAGATGGTGCTTTATCCTTCCGCCGGTGCACATTCCAGACCCTGCTATGATCATGACTGTGCCGCGAATATGGTTAATGGCCTTCGAATCGTCCACGCTCTGGACCATCTTGAGCCCAGGGAAATCGAAAGGCGAGCGGTTAGCGGCCACAAGTTTTCTCATTTCCTCGTCGAACAGCTCTTCGTGCCGCTGGAATGCCTTCGTGATATCCACGGCCAGAGGGCTATCGAGAAAGACCATGATGTGCGGTATCCGGTCCGTGGCAAGCAAGTCGTTGAGATAGTAGAGGATTTCCTGGGTTCTCTCGAGAGCAAAGCTGGGAACGATGATGTTCCCTCCTGCCCCGGCCGTTGAGTTGATGATTTCGGCAAGCCCTTGACCGATGCTGGTAGATCTGTCATGCAGCCTATCGCCGTAGGTCGATTCCACAACGACGTAGTCCACTTCGTCCTTGAAGATGGTCGGGTCCTCGAGTATGGGTCTGTCCCACCGGCCGACGTCCCCCGAGAAGAGCACGGTGGTCTTCTCTAAACGCTGGCTGATGACAACCTTTATCATGGCTGAACCGAGAACATGACCGGCGTCGTGAAACGTTGTTTCAACCTGCTCGCCCAACCGGACGGGCTCACCGTATTTAATGGGACTGAACAGGGGAAACGAGGCCCTGGCGTCCTCGACGGTGTAAAGCGGAGCCTCGGTGAAAGGGCCTCTTCTGCCCTCTCGCTCATGTCTCCGTTTCTTGAACGCCGCATCTTCTTCTTGCAGGTGAGCCGAATCCAGAAGTATGAGTTGAGCAAGCTCGGCAGTCGCTTCCGTGCAGTAGATTCTTCCTCTAAAGCCCTCGCGGACCAGTTTGGGCAGCATACCGCAGTGGTCAGCGTGCGCGTGAGTCAGCAGAATAGCGTCTATGGTATCCGGTGACACGGGGAAGGGCTGCCAGTCCCGGGCCCTGAACTCTCTCTCCTGGTGAAGGCCGCAGTCCACCAGGAGGCGGAGGTTGCCGGTTTCAAGAAGATAGCGGGACCCTGTCACATTACCGGCAGCGCCCAGGAAACGCAGTTTACCTTTCATTCCATTCCTTTCGTGGCCTGCCTGTTGTCCGCAATCTTAACCGGTTCCGCTATTGCTGATGGCTAGACCAGGCAGGGTGCCCACCCCTGACTTGCACGACATTATACCAAACCCTTCACCGGGCATATGTACAGGCCAACCTGATTCAACAAAAGCGGCAAATCGGGTATACTGTGGTACCAGTTCAGTCAATCGTGGGTGGCTCCGTGCGGACGGAGGATGTGGTGGAGTGGGCATCATCGAATTCAGTGCAAACGGCGGGGATCCGCGATGGATACCCACCGAGGAGGTCAATGTGAAGCGAATTGGCGTGCTCACCAGCGGTGGAGATGCTCCGGGTATGAATGCTGCTATCAGAGCTATAGTGCGCACCGCCCTCGCGAATTCCGTTGAGATCGTGGGCGTAAAGCGGGGTTACGACGGGCTAATCACCGGAGACACGGTGAGTATGGATGGAGACTCCGTCGCCAATATCGTGCACCTGGGCGGCACGATACTTGAGACGGCGCGCAGCGCCGGGTTCATGACGAAGGAGGGCCGGAGAAAGGCGATAAGGACGCTGGCTGAGAAAAAGATCGAGGGCCTGATCCTTATTGGCGGTGACGGTACCTTCCGCGGCGGCACCGAACTGACCAGGGAGAGCGGAGTAAGTGTGGTCGGTGTGCCGGGGACCATAGACAACGATGTTTTCGGCACGGATTACACCATAGGCTTTGATACCGCAGTGAATACCGCTCTTGAGGCTATTGACCGTATAAGGGATACGGCCCTCTCGCATGAGCGCCTCTTCTTTGTGGAGGTCATGGGGAACCACACTGGCTTCATTGCCTTTGAGAGCGGCATCGCGGGCGGCGCTCAGGAACTCCTGATTCCGGAAGTGCCGATGAGTATTGATGATCTGTGCTCGAAACTGCAGGAGAAATTCAAGCAGGGGAGGAGAAGCGCCATCGTTGTTGTAGCTGAGGTTGAGAAGCCAGGGGTCAGTTTCCAGATAGCCCAGCAGGTCAGAGACAGGGTCGACTTCGAGTCCAGGGTATGTGTGCTCGGGCACATCCAGCGCGGAGGTTCTCCCACAGCGCGAGACCGCGTCCTGGCGAGCAAGCTGGGGATTGCCGCGGTAAAAGCTCTTCTAGAAGGCAGAAAGGGCTGCATGGTTGGCGAGGTCAGGAGTGAAGTGGTTTATACAGGGATGGAGGATACCTGGGGGAAGAAGAAGGAACTCTATGCCGGGTTCGATGAACTAATCAAGATCCTCTTTCAATAGTATTTTTATCAGGAGGTTAAAGTGAGCACGACAAAAGAAGACCTGGGGGCCGCTTTTGCCGGAGAAAGCCAGGCAAACCGCAAGTACCTGTTCTTTGCTGAGAAAGCCGATGGGGAAGGGCACAAGCGGGTCGCGCGTTTGTTCCGTGCCGTAGCGGAGGCTGAGACGGTGCATGCCCGCAACCACCTCAAAGTCATGCAGGGCGTGGGATCCACGAAAGACAATTTGCGGGAGGCTATCGGTGGCGAGCACCATGAGTTCACTGAGATGTATCCAGCCTTCATAAAACAGGCCGAGGTGGAGAGTAACAGCAAGGCGAAGGGTAGTTTCGACTTCGCTAACAAGATTGAGCGGCTGCACCACGGTCTGTACATCGATGCCCTGGACATGCTTGAAAAGGGCCAGGCTACGGAGTTGAAGCCTTTCTACGTCTGCCAGTACTGCGGTAACACGGTGGAAGGGCAAGCACCAGAGAAGTGTCCCGTCTGCGGCATGCCGAAATCGATGTTCAAACTAATTGAATAGGTCTATTGAGTAGAAGCCAGCCTTCGCTCTAGTTCCTTGACATGCTCTTCCAGGGCTTTCAGTCTCTCCGAAGTGGCCGCCCGCTCGGACATGTCGTTGTCCTCCAAAGGTATCAGCGGCTCGTACTCATGTTGCCGGACAGCCAGGGAGAGGATGTCCCAGCGACTGTATATTCCGGTCGGACTCACCGAGTGCTTCTTCACCATGACCTCGGAGAGGTCAATGTCGCCGTAGACTATGGTCTCCTGGTCGTAGACCGGGCCGGCAATGTAGTTGCCGTATGGGTCGATGATGCCGCTGCCGCCGCACCATTGATCGTGGGGAGATTCTGATTTTAGAAAGACCTTGGGACGGTCCTGGGGTGGGAGGTATGCGGCAGACAGCACGGCGAAGACGCCCCCGGAGGTGCAGAGGGCCCGCGTCTGCACATCCATTATAGTCTTCAGAGTGGATGCCGAATGCCCCGGCCAGGCAGAGCAATGTACCTGTAACCCTTGCATGATCCAGTTGTAAAGCAGAAGGTGCTGGCAGTGCTCGCCGCAGATAGAGCCACCTATTATCCCGACCTCGGTAGGGAAGATGGCTTTCAGGTTGGTGCCGCCGTCGCCGGGGGTGTGGAACAAGCGTTCATATATGGTGTTGCTGATCTTGCGGTGCACTCCCATGACCTCGCCGCGAGGACCAATGTAGAGCAATGAATTGTACATCCGTCCCTGGTATTTCCTGTCCCTCTCGTTTATCCCCATCACAACATAGGCGTTGGCTCTCCGGGCAGCCTTACCGAGCTCTTCCGTCTCCGCCCCGGGGACTTCGATGGAGTGTTTGAGCAGCTCGGCCCAGATGATGCCCAGGTTGCGCTCAAAGATATACAGGGGCCGGTGCGGGTAGCTGGGGAGCCAGCATTCCGGGAACACGATGAGCCTGGCTCCATTCTTCCCGGCCTGGTCGATGTAGCTGATGGCTTTCTCCAGGGTGGCCTTGACATCGAAGCAATAGGGCGGTTCGTGCAAGACCTGCCCGGCCTGAACGGCGGCGGCCTTGAACTTCGGGTAAACTTCTGGTCCTACCATCGTCTCCCTCCTGTCTTGCGTCGCAACTCACCCTCATCCATTTCTTGAACCCGTGTTCAACGCCATTGTAGCGACTCGGGGGTCACACTACGGAGACCTCCAGAATCAGTGCCTTGACCTTCCTCCATCCCATTTTCTTACAGGCGCGCCAGCGTTTCTCGCCGTCCACTATCTGAAACCAGTATTCGACGAGCTCCACTACAATAGGCTCTTGAAGCCCCCGGAACTCAATATCCTCGCATAGGCGAAGGATGACGTCCTCGTCATACACCAGTCTGAGGGTGGGATGAATCTTGTCTATTGCTATCTCCCGTATTTCCCCTGTCATGGGTTCCTCCCTCCATGCTACTTAGCCGAACTTGTGGCTGATGCCGTAGCCGCCCCGGGGGAAACGCCATTCTATGTTGAGGTGGCGGCAGGCAATCCGGCAGGAGCCACATTCCAAACAGCCTTCGTAGTTGACACTGATTCTGTCTCCCTCTTCAAGCCGGTAAACGTTGGCCGGACAGAGATGAAGGCAAGGCTGTCCTTCGCACTCTTTGAAACACTTCTCGCCGTCAACTATCCGCAGGTGGCTTTCCTCATCCACCTTGAAGCGGTCAAGGAACAGTTTGCCCTCCAACGGCATGCTCATTTCACTGCCCTCCATGCCTGCCACAGCAGGCGAAGGAGCCTGAAGAGAGACATCCCTTGCCGGCGGAACTCCCGGCCTATCAGCCTCTGTTTTTGATTCTTGGCGACTCCGTTGACGGTTAGCATCTCCCTCGCAGCGAACGAGGAAAGAGCGGGGAGCCGGTCGAAGATCTCTTTGTGCTGGTAGAGGAATCTGCCGAACTTGCGGTATTTCTTCATGTCCTTGAGGATAAAGGAGCCGGCCAGCCTCTCGCCGTAGCCGGACAGACCCTTCCTGGAGAAATTGCCGCGGTGCACCGCCTCGATGATAGCCTCGGCCGCCATCTTTCCCGATGCCATGGCCAGGTTGTTCCCCTCACGGTGCAGAGCGTTGAAGAGCATAGCCGAGTCTCCGGCTATGAGATAGCCATCGCCGTACAGGTGGGGAATGGTATCATAGCCTCCCTCAGCCAGCCAGTGGGCGGTGTATTCCAGAGTCTTGCCCCCGGAGATGAGAGGGGCTATCATGGGGTGCTGCTTGAAGGCTTCTATCAGCTCGTATGGTTTGAGCTTAAAGGCGGCGAAGTCGGCCAGGTTGGCCCCCAGGCCCAGGGACAGTGAGCTCTGGTTGGTGTACAGGAATCCCACGGCATCCATGCCACCGGCGATTTCGCCCAATATTTCAGCGGTCACTCCCTCTGTTCCGGATACGCAGAAGCGCTGTGAGATGACCTCCCCAGGGAGTTCGATGACCTCTTTGACGGCCAGGGCTACCTCCTCTGGCGCAAGCTCCCTGCGGAATCCAGCCCGGGTTGCTAAGGGAGAATTTACACCATCGGCGAGAAGGGTGATCTTGGCCTGGACCTCTCCATCCGTTCTTCCGGTGACAACCCCAGCTACAGCACCATGACCATTTCTGATAAGGTCAACTACCACTGTTGATGGAACTACTAGAGCGCCCTTCATACGGGCCTGCTCCGCATACCAGCGGTCGAATTTGGCTCTGCCCACAGTGAAGGCATTGTATTTACGGTCAGCAGCGAAGACGCTATCCCGATAGCCAAGATTATAGCCGCTTTCTCTGGATAGATACCAGACCCGGGACTCTACGATATTTCTCTCAACCGGACAATGGCGTTCGACATAGTCGGGAAGTATCTGGGCCAGGTTGTGTCCGTAAAGGACTCCACCGGACAGATTTTTCGCTCCAGGGTATTCCCCTCGCTCGAAAACTATGGTCCTTATTCCCGCATCGGCCAGGATACAGGCAGCAGAGATGCCAGCGGGCCCTGCTCCCACTATGGCGACATCAAAGGTTTCTTTCATCCTTTGCTTACCTTATCACCTTGATTCTGGACTCAATGCCCTTTATCAGCTTGGGGATTATCTCCCGGTAGTCTCCGATAAGGGCATAGTCGGCAATCTGGACCAGAGGGGCTTGGCGAGCAATATTGATGGCGACTATTTTCTCCGCACCCTGCATGCCGACCAGGTGCTGCACTGCTCCTGACACTGCTACTCCGATATAGACCTTGGGGGCCACCGTCTTGCCAGTCTGCCCCACCTGGCGGATATGCGGGAGAAGTCCTGACTGGACGACCGGCCGCGAGCAGGCGACGGTCCCTCCCATGAGCATGGCAAGCTCCTCGAACATTGGCAGATGTCTGGGATCGCAAGCGCCTTTGCCAATGACTACCAGGACCTCGGCCCTGGTAATATCTACACCGCCCACTTCAGCTGCTCTAGGAATGAAATCAATAATTCGCGGCACCTGCACTACTTCCTGTGAGGTTTCAAGGTCGAAGGTTCGAATCTCTCCGCGGCGACCGGTATCTTTCTTCGGGAGCTTCATCACTTTTGGTCTGACAGTGCTCATCTGTGGTCGGTGATTTCTACAGAGGATGGTCGCCATGATGTTGCCCCCAAAGGTGGGGCGGGTCATGAGGAGCAAACGCTCCTGTGGGTTTATATCCAGGCCGGTACAGTCGGCGGTCAAGCCCGTTTCCAGTTGGGTGGCCACGACACTTGCCAGGTCTCTGCCCAGAGAGGTTGCTCCTACGAGGAGTATCTCTGGCTTGACTTGGTTGCACATGTGAGCGAGAGCTCTGCCGTACATTCTTGATAAGTATTTCTGAAGCAGCGGGTTGTCAACCATGTAGACGGTGTCGCAGCCATAGGCGATAGCTTCCCTGGCCACTGGCTCTACGTCTGTTCCCGGGAGAAACCCGAGCACCTGAGTCTCCAGCTTTTCGGCAAGCTCGCGGGCTTTCCCCACCAGCTCCCAGGAGACCTCAGCCCCTGTGCCATCGTGGGCTTCAATGAATACCGCGATGCCGCGATAGCCTTCAAGGGGGTGCGGTTTCTGACCGATCCCGGTCATCTTTTTCCTGACCGGTTTCTCGAAAAGGATGGCGTTTGCCGGGCAGACATCGAGACATCTGCCGCAGCCGGCGCAGGCCTCGGGGTCGATGCGGACTGCCCCACCTTGCATATCTATGGCATTGATGGGGCATTCCCCGATGCAAAGCTGGCAGGCAATGCACTTGTCGGGAATGATTTCGGCGATTTCTCTGCCCTTAATGTTCTTGGGCATGGCCATCCTTTGTTAGCAGTCCGTCCAGCAGCCGTTTTTCCTTTTCGAAGAAGGTATCGAGGAAGTCTTTGACAACCCGTTCGCTATTTTGCCCGCTGTCAAAAACCAGCCCTCCTCCTCGCACCGGTGGTGCGAAGATTTCCTTAACCGATGTTGGTGAGCCTTTCAGTCCCAGCCGTTCCGGCAGGCCACCCAATTCCTTTGCTCCCCATACCCTTACCGTCTGTCTCAACGACCGTACCAGTTCGGGCAGGGAGGCATACCTGATAGTGCTTAGCTCCAGCTCGGCGGTGAGCAGCGCGGGAAGCTTGCCTTCAATCACCTCCGCGCCTCCCTCAATTTCTCGCTTGACCGTAATGGTGTTTCTCTCCGGGTCAACGCCCATAATCTCGGAGACATAGGTGAATTGATTGAACCCGAGTCGGGTGGCAATGCCGGGACCGGTCTGGCCGGTATCGCCATCCACAGCCTGTTTGCCGCAGATAACAAGGTGGACCGGGTCTTTGGCGGCGATTCTTGATATGGCCTGAGAGAGGGTGTAGCTGGTGGCCAGGGTATCGGCGCCACCAAAGGCCCTGTCGGAGAGAAGGATGGCTTCGTGGGCGCCCAGCGCCAGGCATTCCCTCAGGACGGACTCAGCCTGGGGCGGTCCCATGGAGATGACCGTTACTTTGCCGCCATACTTCTCAACGAGTTGCACCGCAGCCTCGGCAGCCACCAGGTCGTATGGATTGCAGATAGATTCCACGCCGGTGCGGACCAAGGTGTTCGTCGCCGGGTCGATCTTCACCTGGGTCGTATCCGGTACCTGCTTGACGCAGCAAATGATGTGCATTTGGCCCTTCTCAGTGGTCGCCGTTTCCTGTCATTCTAAGTTCGCGAAGCGGAACGAAGAATCCGCCGCGGTGTCGCGGGGGGCGGATCCTTCGGCCTCGCTACGCGATGGCCTCAGGATGACATTTCCGTGGCAATGATAGGAGCAGGCCAATAGGCGGCATCGCAAGACAGGGATGCACTTCCTGAACTTTGTTCAGGTTGACTGGACGCTCTTGATTATCTCCGCCACTGCCGACTCGTCCTCCAGGGTGCTCAAGTCGCCCAGGCGAGTGTTGGTGGCCACCGCCTTGAGCACTCGGCGCATGATCTTGCCGCTCCTGGTCTTGGGCAGCTTGGCCACGAAGTAGACGGCTTCCGGTGTAGCTATGGGGCCTATCTTTAGCCTCATATGGTTGGCCAGATCCTTCTTGAGTTCTTCTGAGGCCGTGACTCCATCTTTGAGGATGGCAAAGAGGATGATGACCTCTCCCTTTACCGGGTCTTCCTTGCCCGGTGCCGAGACGGTGTCCGGCAATCTTGAGCACCTCATCTGCCCGCCCCAGGATCCAGAAGTAGCCGTCGTTGTCCTTAATGGCGTAGTCGCCGCTATAGTAAAGCCCCGGGAACCGCGACCAGTAGGCCTCCTTGTAGCGCTCAGGGGCGCCGTGGATGCCCAGCAGCATCCCCGGCCAGGGTCTCTTTATGGCGAGTAGTCCCCTCTCTCCGGCCGCGGTTGGTTGGCCTTGCTCGTTCACCACCACCGCTTCTATGCCCGGCAACGGGAAAGTGGCGGAGCCGGGCTTGAGGGGTAGCCGCTCAATGCCCGGCGTAGGAGAGATCATGATGCCTCCCGTCTCTGTCTGCCACCAGGTATCCACTATGGGACATCTTCCCTGTCCGATATGCTCGTAGTACCAGCGCCAGGCCTCGGGATTGATGGGTTCGCCAACGCTGCCAAGAAGGTCGAGGCTGCTCAGGTCGTGCTTTCGCGGCCAGTCATCTCCGTATTTCATCAGCATCCTGACGGCGGTCGGGGAGGTATAGAAAACGGTGACGCCGTACTTCTCCACGATATCCCACCACCGGTCTGGGCCGGGATAGTCCGGGACGCCTTCGTAGAGTACGATGGTAGCGCCGTGCGCCAGCGGACCATAGACGATAGCGCTATGGCCGGTGACCCAGCCCACATCGGCAGTGCACCAGTACACCGACTCGTCCTTCAGGTCGAAGACCCAGCGGTAGGCGGAGTAGTTGTAGACCAGATAGCCACCTGTCCCGTGGACGATACCCTTGGGCTTCCCGGTGGTGCCCGATGTGTAGAGGATATAGAGGGGGTGAGTGGACTCCACGGGGAGAGGGGCGATGTGGCCGCTCCGGCAGGGGTCGGTGAGCAAATCGTCCAGCCAGGCC
>JAENJB010000103.1 GCA_016844565.1 Dehalococcoidia bacterium | reverse complement strand
CCTGATAACCCCCGCCGTGCTATCGGCAGGGCTTCCTCTCAAGGTGATGACGCCGGGGGAGTTCCTCAAGGAGCTGGCGGGTACCTGAAGACATTGGGTGATTGAGAATGCAGGTTGAGAACGAAGTAGAAGGAATACTCTCCAACCATTTCTCTGTCGGCACGAATTTGGTTCAATACCGAGAATGGGATAGCTATGGGTAGCTACGGATTCCACGAAGACAAGAAACCAGCGGAAAACCTGGCGGAGTTCCGCAGGAAGATTGGGGATCTTGAGTTCGGTTGGGTATTCAGAGGGCAATTGTCCCGGTATCCACTACGCACCACCCTGGACCGTGCTTGTGAGAATGCAGGCATAGATGCGGACAAGAAGAGCCTTCTGGAACGAGAACTCTTGAGACAGTTCTGCCGCTGGTACGATGGACAGGACCGTGAATTGGTGGAGAGTGATACCCTCTACTGTTTCGCGCTGATGCAGCACTACGGCGCGCCAACTCGCCTGCTGGACTGGACCTACTCGCCCTACGTGGCGGCATACTTTGCCTTGGAAGCGCTGCATGACCTACCAGGGGAAGAGCGGGAAGCGGAACGTGATGACCTTCGCGGTGCCGTCTGGTGCGTGAACACGGACTGGCTGGATGACATGTTCTCGAATGGGTACCCCAATCTAGTGAAGTATCGTAAAGAGGATAGGCTGAGGAAAAAGGAGGGCTCCTTTGAAAAAGTGTACATGGGAAGCAGGAAGTTCGTGTTGACGGAGAACCCGTACCACTTCCACACGAGACTGTTTGTGCAACAAGGGGTTTTTCTATGCCCCGGCGATGTTTCGAATAAATTCGAGGAGAACCTGAGAGCGTATGCTGGTTGGGGCAGCGAGAAAAACGTACGCAAGATCCCCTTGGAGTTTGCCAGGGAAGAGGTAAAGAACGGACTCCTGGAATTGCGAAGGATGAACATCTATCGCGGGGCTCTCTTCCCGGGCCTTGACGGGTTCGCCAAGAGCATGAAGTATCTGTTGCCATTCTATTTGAAAATAGCAGAATTGCGTCAATCGCGTGGGCAGCTATGACATGAACCTGACATGGGCTGGCGCAGAGAACGCGAAACGATGGCCTGTTGAGATGAATACCAACGTGAGAGAGACATGATAGATTCAAGACAGGCAATCATGAGACTCTTCGAGGATCTCTATAAGCGATTCCCCAATGGAAGACTGTCCGAGGACGTGGTCGATGAAGTAATTGTTACTGAGGCAGACAGGAGTTACCTGGTCAAGTCTGCTTTCTTACTGCAAGAAGCGGTAGTGGTTGGCGGAGTAACGAAGAGATACTACAATCTAGGCCCCAACGCGCTACCTTTGATTATCTCGTGGAGAATTGAAGGGCTGACCCGCCGGCTCGTTTTCCTGACGGTGTCCCTGACAGTGCTCACCGCATTCCTGATAGGGCTCACCGTGGTCACGGCCGTGCGCTAGCTGTTATACTCTGCCCGATTTCTTCCGGTGCGACGCGCTGTTGGACGCTAAGAGCCTCGAAATACTGGACTTCCCTCAGATAAGGCAAATACTGGCCGGATTCACCTCCTTCGCGGCCAGCCGCCAGCTCGCCCTCGAACTGCAACCATCCGTCGAGCACCGGCACGTGGTCATGTTACTCCAACAGTCGGCGGAGGCACGTCGTCTCCTGTCCATAGAGGCAGAGTTCTCAATCGGGACCGTGTCGGACATCCGGCATGAAGTGGAGCTGGCGTCCAAAGGGAAGGTGCTCGAACCTCAAACCCTTGTGGAGATACAACAGACTCTGGCAGCGATCCACCAGATGCGCAGCCGTCTGAAGGAGCTTTCGGAGAAGCTGCCCTTACTCTCGAATATCGCGGCGCCGCTCGTTGAACTCCATGATGTTGTCCGCAACATCGCCAACTGTCTTTCACCGGATGGAGAGGTCCTTGACCGCGCCTCCGAGCGGCTGGCGTCTCTGAGAAGGGAACTGGTCGAGTCACGCCGGAGACTCCTCGAAAGCCTGGAAGCCATCATGAAGACCCCGCACGGACAAAGGACTGTCCAGGAGCCGGTCATTTTCGAGCGGGAGGGCAGGTACGTTATCCCGGTTAAGATCGAGCATCGAAGGGACATAAAAGGCATCGTTCATGATGTTTCCAATACCGGCGCGACCGTATTCGTTGAGCCCTGGGCGACCATAGAATTGGGGAGCGCGCTGAGAGAGACTGTGGTTGAGGAGAAGCGAGAGGTGGAGCGGATACTCCAGCGCCTGAGCGCTGAAGTCGGCAGCCACGAAGAGGAGATCTCCCGGAATATCGCGCTCACCGCGGAACTGGACCTGGCGCTGGCCAAGGCCCGCTATGCCCGGCAGGCCAAAGCGGTCGAACCGGTCGTGGTTGACGTGAGTGATGATGGGCCAGCGGCCGGCGAGCCGGCAGGCGTTCTAAGATTGCTCGAGGCCAGACATCCTCTGCTTGGCGACTCCGCGGTCCCGCTTTCGGTGGAGATCGGCCGTGACTTCCTTGCCCTGGTCATCACCGGGCCAAATACGGGCGGTAAGACGGTGGCACTGAAGACTATCGGACTGCTCAGCCTGATGACACAGGCCGGGATACCCATCCCCGCCTCAGCGAGCAGTCAAATCCCCCTCTTCGACAACATATTTGCCGACATCGGCGATCAACAGAGCATTGAGAGCACGCTGTCCAGCTTCAGCTGGCACATGGGCAATATCGTGCGAATAGTCCGGCAGGGGACAGGGAAGAGCCTGGTGGTCCTGGACGAACTGGGCGGCAGCACCGATCCGGTGGAAGGGGCTGCCCTGGCCATTGCCATTCTGCGATACTTCCTCAAGCGCGGGGCGATGACTGTGGCTACCACGCACTTTGGTGAAGTCAAGGCTTTTGCGCATGTGACCGCCGGAATACAAAATGCCTCATTCGATTTTGACCCGGTCACACTGACGCCCACTTATCACCTGACCACAGGCATCGCCGGTGGCAGTAACGCTCTGGCCGTTGCTACGCGCCTCGGCCTGCCCGCAGAGATCATTTCTGAAGCAGAACGGATACTTCCGGAAGGCGTCAAAGAGTTGGAGACCCTTCTGGTCAGTCTGAAAAGCAAAGAACAGGAAATCAGCGTGCTTCAGCGGCGCCTGGAGAGGGAAAGGGAAGAGGCGGCGCGCCAGAGAAGCGAAATGGAAGCCGAGCGGCAGCAGTCCAAAGCCGATGTCCGTCGTACCATTCTCGAGGCGCGGGATAAGGTCACTCTTGAAGTGGCCGAACTGCACCGGCAAATTCGCGATGTTGCGGCTGAACTCCGCAAAGAAAAAACCAGAGACAGGCTCGAGTCTGCCAGGAAGGCGCTATCGGCCGTTCGGGAGCACATGGAGAGTGGCTCGCTGAAGCCTCAGGAGGACGAGCCGCCTGCCGGCGGGACATTCGATAGGAGCACCATCGCTCCGGGAGATACTGTGTGGGTCAGAGAGGCAAATGTGATGGCTACGGTACTGGCCGTATCAGAGGCGCGCCGGGAGGTGGAGCTTGCGGCCGGCAGCACCAGAATGCGGCTTTCCCTGGACAAAGTTGACAGGGTCGCAGAGAATACCGGCCGTACGGTACAGGAAGCAATCGCAAGCCGGTTGCCCCGGCCATCCGTGTCTCGTGAACTGAACTTGCGCGGGAAGCGGGCCGACGAAGTGGAACCGGCGCTGGATAAATATCTCAATGATGCATCACTCGCCAATCTTCCCGAGGGGCGTATTATCCACGGCTTCGGCACCGGGACCGTACGTCAGATTGTCAGAGAATCACTGGCCTCTCACCCGCTGGTGAAGTCGTTCCGTCCTGGAGGGCGTGGCGAAGGCGGTGACGGCGTGACAGTGGTCCAGGTGCAAAGTGCAGACTGAATCACCGCGATGCTCGTAGCCCGGAAATTCCATCTTCCCCGCGGAAAGGCGCTTGCTTTTCTCGATGGCCTGAAAGAACAAGGCGCAGCGGCGCAATCGTTATACCTACCCCGGGGTATGTCTCCGCAGCAAATCGTCGAGATGCTGCAAGAGGCAGAAGTGCAGGATATGGTCCCGCAGGTGTCCGAAATTGCTGCCAGTTCGGAAACCGGAGCAGTAGTCTTCTGGAGCCAATCGCACAAATATCTGTTTATACCGCCGTTTCCGCTGAGCGAAAGGCGCCTTGAGCCGGGTTTCCTCGTCGCCCCAGTGAGGGACCTGCTGAGCCGCAGTCTCAAGGTAGCGCTGGTACTGGTCCGCCTGCGGGCCTATGCCATCGGGCTCTGCCGCGATGAGGACCTGATTGCCAGCAAGGTTGGCACGGGGAATATCCACGCCCGGCACCGGCAGGGTGGCTCATCGCAGGCCAGGTTCGCGCGGCACCGGGAAAAACAGATCGAGTCCTTCCTCACCCGGGTCTGCGGTCATGCTCAGGAGATCCTGGGCCATGAGGCAAGGTCGGTCGACTACATCGCCTACGGCGGCTCTCACGAAGGGATACTCCTGCTTCGCAAACAGTGCTCCTTTCTGCGCCAGTTCGACGACCGCAACCTACCGGCTCTGCTTGACATAGAAGAACCGCGCCAGAAGGTCCTGGAGAGGGCTGTCGCTCGAGTATGGTCAAGCGGTGTGGTTGAATGGCATGATGATGCAGAGGTGCGGGTGGCGGGGGGCGACAGGCCGGGCATTCGCCGCGAGAACGGGCTCGAAGCCCCGTGAGATGGCGAAATTTGACGGGCCCCCGTCTGCGGGGCTATATTTTAGCCTCCCGCGAAACTGTCATGCCCGCGTAGGCGGGAATGACATCGAAAAGTGACTCTTGCTTTCATCTCGGTGTGCCCTGAACATGAGCGCAATCTCGACCGCATCTGGCGGGAGCACCTAGACGACCTGGCGGGCCGGTTCAAGGCCAAAGGGCTGCCGGCGAGGGCGGTCTTCACCTACGGAAATCCGGTGGAGGAGATTCTCCGGTACGCCCATGAGATCGGCGCCAATCTGATAGCCATGAGCACCCATGGCCGCTCTGGGTTCGTCGAGTGGACGGTGGGCGGCGTGGCCGAGAAGGTATTGATACGCGCCCGCGTTCCGCTGTTGCTCATTCCGGGGAAGCGCGAGTTGGCTGGCACGGTAAAAAGCGGCAAGTTAGAACGCATTCTGGTCCCTCTCGCTATCTCGGAGTCAGGGCCGAATGCGTTGCCCTGGGCCAAAGAACTGGCCAGGAGGACCGGCGCCAAACTCTTCTTGTTCCATGTCATACCATCGACACACAAGGTCGTCGGCGTTCTGGACCACGCCGTCGATTTTGAAAGGCAGCTGGTCGCCGCGCTGCGGCGCAGGGCTGACGAGTACATGGCCGGTATTGCCGCGGACCTGAAGAAGGACAAGATAGATTTCCAGTCCGATCTGGCGACCGGCGTTCCACTGGATGCCATGCTGGACTACGTGAAAGACCACTCCATAGACCTGATTGCCATGTCAACCCACGGACGGACCGGGGCCAGCCGGGTTATTCTCGGCAGCGTCACGCACCAGATTGTGCACTCCTCAGCAGCTCCGGTCCTCGTCGTCAGACCGTGAGGCTAGACCGGCCGCCTGCTGACTACCCGGGCTCCGCCCTCACCTCACCCTTCTCCCTGTCGTAACGGACCATGACCGGGCGCAGCCAATCCCGGTCGTTTCGGGCAGGGAAGTCCCGGCGGTAGAAGCCGCCGCGACTCTCCGTTCGTAGCAGCGCCGCCTTTATTATCGCTTCGGCGGCGAGCAGCATAGCACTGGCTTCCAAGGCGGCTCTCAACTCCTCGACCCCGCCGCATTTCAACCGGGCGGCGCGGGCTTTCAGGCCGTCGAGCTTCCGCAGTCCCTCCTCCAGCGAGGCTGCGCTCTTGACCGGGCCCGCATGGGCATACATCACACGCCGGACCTCGCCATCCACTTCGTTGGGACTGACCGTCCCCATCCCGGCGGCGAGCGCCAGAGCCTCCTCTATCCCCACATCCTCCACTCTCCCGGAGGGTCCCTTCCTGCCCTCGATATCGCTCACGGCGCTTCGAGCGGCGATAGCCCCCATGGTCAGGCAGCTCGGCAGGTTGCCGACTCCCCTCGACCTCGCCACCCAGCCGGCGGCCACCTCCCCGGCGGCGTAGAGGCCCTTCGCCGGCGTCTGCATTCGCGGGCTTACCGGCAGACCGCCCCTGAAAGCGTGGCTCATGTGTTTGATGGGCAGAGGGGCCACCTTCGTATCCACCCGGATCCTTCTTATCTGCTTCCAGTTCCTCTCAGGCAGCCTGTCCCACTCAGCGGCGGGCACCTTCGTCAGGTCGAGCCAGACCTTTCCCTGCTCCATCTCCAGCGCCACGGCGCGCGGGAGCCAGTCGAACCGGACGCTTGAAACGGAGACGCTCTGCTGGAGGGAGATGCCGAAATGTTTGCGGATGATGTCCTCACCCTGGTCGTTCTTCAGCACGGCCTGCTCCATCATCAGGGTGAGCGGGGCGCAGTGGACGTACTGCCCGGCGGGAGCCGGCAGCCCGACCGGGTAGAACTGGTTGAACTCCACGTTCTTGAGGGGAA
>JAENJB010000102.1 GCA_016844565.1 Dehalococcoidia bacterium | reverse complement strand
CCTCTGTAGAAAGCTGGTGAAAGCTATTTGGATATCGATGCTCTCGAATAGGTCCTGCATTATCTGGCGGTAGGTCTTGACACGCCAGTGAGGGTCGAGGCCTACGTCGGGGTTGGCCAGCAGCTTTTCCATGGCGTCGGGTGCGCCTGTAGGAGAAGGCGGGTTGAAGGAATACTCCAGCGCCGCCGGCTTGATGTACTTGTTCATTTTCTCGCAAAGCCAGAGCCAGGTCTGGGCATCCTTTTCGGAAAACCGGGCCAGGCTTCTGGCGGTCTTTTCCTGGGTGGGGTCGTGCTCTTCGCTGTATATTCCCAGCCAGCGGCCGTCGGAAAAACAATAGGCCCTGGAGATGAGCGGAATGACGGGCTTGATGCCATATTCCACCCACTCGGGGAAATCTTCGTAAATAGGACTGTACCAGAGCATTGGGTTGCCCAGGTTATTGGCGCAGATATTGGCCAGGAATCCGGGCGCCGGCCCTTCCTCGGAGGACCAGCCGCCGCCCAGCTCATGGCGCTCCTCGAAGATGCCCACCTTCAGACCACCATACTTGGTGAGGTACATCGCGGCAATCAGTCCCTTGTTGCCGCCGCCCACCAGCACTACGTCGTAGCTCGCGTCCGCCATGCTCTTCTCCTCTAGTACGGCCGCCCCTTCTCGTCCCACGGCTTCCTGAGCCCGAGGTCCTGGGCCATCACCTTGTACACGTTGTACCCTTGAAAGGGATTAGAACCATGAAAGGGGTGCCAGGCTGAGCCGGTGGCATAGAGGTTCTTGATGGGCATGCGGCCGCTGGCCAGCTCAGGTATCGGGCGAAACCTTCCTTGCTGGGGTGGTATCGGGTCGATAATGGCGCTAATTCCATGCCGCGCGTAATTCCTCGCCCGCCCGGCAGTGTAGTATGGCGTTATCGGAAGATAGCCGATGACATTGTCCCAGGTCATGTTGGGAGCGTACTTGCTCCACATATTCATGACCTCCTGGGCGTGGCTTTGCTCCTTCTCTTTCCACTCCTTCTCCGTGAAGAACTGGACGGAGGGGACGAAGACCTCGGAAAGGCACGAGCATTTGCCCGGTGGGGCATAGCCGGGGCAGTAGCTGGAGTGGTCGCCCACCCGCAGGGCCATGCGGTGGGGTTCCGGCCAGAGGCCCATCTTGAAACGGTAGTACTCATCCATCAGGTCCTTCATCCCCTGCTCGCCAGCTTCTCCAAAGGCGATCCATCCGCTTGACGGCAGGTCGGGGTTGTAGACTTCGGCGGTGTACTTCGGACGCTCGTGAAGCGCCCAGGTGTACCAGGTCAGCCCTCTGGTGGCCTCCAGGTTCTTTATCTTACGGATGATCTTGGGGCCCAGGTGCTCCTCACCCACCAGCTCCACGCAGAGCTGGTACGGGTCGACGCCGGAGAGCACCGCTTTTCTGGCTTCGACAACAGTGCCGTCGGCCAGGCGTACGCCTTTGGCGACACCGTTTTCGATGATGATCTTATCCACGGGATGCCGGGTGAAGTACCGGCCGTCGTTTTCGAGGACGATCCTCTGGCATGCGTGGGCCAGGGTATGGGTCCCGCCCGGGACGGTGCCGATGTTCAGCAATGTGGTGAGGGCGGGGATAGCGGCGAAAGCCCCTCCGAAAGTATCTGGAAAGTTGCCTACCCCTGCCAGGAACCTGACAAAGGCTGTCTGAACATCTATGTTATCGAACAGGTCGCCTATCATGCTGCGGACGGTCTTCGTCCGCCAGGTGGGGTCCATGCCGCTATCCGGGTTGGCGATCAACCTGTCCAGGGCGTCGGGGGTGCCGATGGGCTGCGCCGGGGTGAAGCAGAACTCCATGATGGCGGGCTTAACATACCTATTCAGCTTATCATGAAGCCAGAGCCAGCTCTCGGCGTCTTTCGGCGAGAAACGGGCAATGCTGGCGGCAGTCTTCTCCTGGGTGGGGTCGTGCTCCTCGCTGTAGATGCCCAACCAGCGGCCATCGGAAAAGCAGTAGGCGATGGAGAGCAGTGGGATCAGTGGCTTGATACCGTACTCAATCCACTCTGGGAAGTCCTCGTAGATGGGACTGTAGTGGAGCATGGGATTCCCCAGATTGTGGGCGCAGATATTGGCCAGGAATCCGGGCGCCGGCCCCTCCTCGGAGGACCAGCCGCCTCCCATCTCGTGCCGCTCCTCAAAGATGCCCACCTTCAGCCCACCGTACTTGGTAAGGTACATGGCCGCAATCAGGCCCTTGTTGCCGCCGCCCACCATCACGACATCGTAGCTCGCGTCAGACATGGCAACCTCCTGAACAAGCGCTGGTCAGAGACTATTGACTACTTTGAAAGCCCTTCGAGGATCTTCTCCCGTGTGATGGGCAGGGACTTGATACGTACGCCTACCGCGTCATAGACCGCGTTGGCAATTGCCGGCGCCACCGGGCAGTTGGTGGACTCGCCGAACCCCTTGGCGCCGTAGGGACCATCCTTGTGCAGGGGGGTCGTCACGAGCATTGAAGCGGCGTCTTCCCCCACAGGCACCTCCACCATGGTGGGCAACTTGTAGTCCACCAGATTGGGGTTTATCGTCACCCCATTCTCAATGGCCATCGTCTCATACAGGGCGGCGCCTACGCCCATGCCGACGCCGCCGTCCATTTGCGCCTCGCACATCCGCGGATTGATAGGCTGGCCCATGTCATGGCCGCTGGCCGCCTTCAGTACCCTCACTTCGCCCGTTTCCACATTAACCGCGACCGAGACGGCCACGGCGCCGTAAGCAAAGACAGCCCCCGACAGGCGCTGCTGTTTCTCATCGCCCGGCCGGCCGCTGGCGCCCGCATACACCCCACTTCCGAGAATCTCTCCCGCCTCGAGCAGCCATGTTCCCGGAGTGAGCAGCCCGTCCCTGACGAACAGGTCATGCACCTGTATTCCCTGCGGTGCGTTTTCCCTCACGTAGATGCGCCCGCCCTTAATCTCCAGGGACTCGGCGGGGACCTTCAGCCTCTGCGCCGCCAGGCGGAAGATCTGCCGCTTGGCGTCCTGGCAGGCCAG
Organism: Dehalococcoidia bacterium; assembly: GCA_016844565.1. Lineage (GTDB taxonomy): Bacteria > Chloroflexota > Dehalococcoidia > JAENJB01 > JAENJB01 > JAENJB01. The sequence goes on along the minus strand of JAENJB010000102.1, from coordinate 1,916 downwards.
GCGAACGGCGTGGCCGGTATTCCAGGTGGAGCGGCTGGCGATGGAACCAACATCATAAGGAGTGACCGCGCTATCGCTGAAGACCACCTTTACCCCGTCCATGGAAATCCCGAACTCCTCAGCCGCCACCTGGGCCATCACGGTGTTGCATCCCTGCCCCGATTCACTGGCGCTATGGCGCACCTCGACGGTGCCGTCGTCGTGGACCTTCACCAGAGCCGCCGCCGGGCCTCCCGAACGGAAGATCTTGCCCACCACCGCCACCCCGGTCCCGCTTCTCCAGGGTCCTTTCTCCGGCGGAATTGTTTTCCTTTCCTCTATCCATTTAGACACCCGGGTCAGGGACTCCGCGGCCCCGATGCACTCGGTCACCCCGCCAACGAGATTCTTCTCGCCTTCCTTGAAAATGTGCTTCTGCCGCAGTTCTGCGGGATCGATGCCCAGCTCTCGGGCTATCATGTCCATCTGGGACTCGATGGCGAAGTTGAGGGGCGTGCCTCCATAGCCTCGCATAGGCCCGGAAGGAGGCTCATTGGTCATCACGCAGAAGGAATCCCAGCGAAAATAGGGCATCCGGTAAAGTCCGGCGGCGCCGAAGGACATGTTGGCCGTCATTCTTGGGATGCGGTTGGAGTAGGCGCCCGAATTGAGAATCACCCTCATTTCCCTGGCCACCAGGGTACCGTCTTTCTTCACTCCGTCCTTGATGTAGAGTACCATCGGCACTTCGGTGAGGCCGTCCACGAAGACCTCTTCGCGGCTGAACACAAGCCGCACCGGCCTGCCCGTTTTCAAGGCCAGAAGCATGGCCACCGGCGCCGGCCAGGCGGAGTTCGTCTTTCCTCCAAAGCCGCCGCCGATGTATGGCACAATCACCCGCAGTTTCGAGGGCGGTAGCCCGAAGACACGGCACAGCTCGGCTCTTGTCTCATGGTGCGCCACTTGGTCCGCCACCCATACCGTCAGGCCGCCGTTGAATTCGACCTGCGCGATGGCGGCGTGAGGTTCCATGGCGCCGTGATGTATCCTGGGCGTAACGAACCGGTTCTCCACTATCAGGTCGGCTTCCCGCATCCCCTTTTCAGTGTCGCCCGCGCCCATCTGATAATGAGCGAACACGTTGGGACGCTGGCGGTCAAAGCCGTAGAACTGCGGCCCCGGGCTGAAAACGTAGCTGGTGGCGCCCTCGTGTACCGCCACCGCCGGGTCGGATTTCATGGCCTCCTCGACATCGAAGATGGCAGGCAGCTCTTTGTAGTCCACCTCGATGAGGTCCAGCGCTTCCTCGGCCGTATCCACCGTGTCCGCCGCTACGGCTGCCACCGGCTCACCCACGAACCGGACTACATCGCGGGCCAGGATGAAGCGGTCGCGAACTGAAATCCCCAGCTTTTCATCGGGAACATCCGCCCCGGTGAGTACCGCCTTCACTCCAGCCAGCTTCCTCGCTCGTGAAGCGTCAATGCCGAGCACCATGGCGTGCGGATAGGGACTCCTCAGAATCTTTGCGAAGAGCATGCGCGATGCCTTGAAATCGTCGGTGTAGTTGGCCCTGCCTGTTACCTTCTCGATGCCGTCCACACGGGGAAGGCTCCGGCCGATTGTTTGAAGCTCCATCGCTTTTCCTCCATGTTTTGTATGAAACCCCGGCTTGGCGGTCGTGCTCAATGGGAAAGGCTGCTTCACCACTCTTGACCCCGATGGTAGACCCGTACCATGCGGCCTGTCAAGCCGAAGGCGCATTCGCGGGAATCGCCCGTCCTGGCTGACAGCCAGCACCACGAAGCATGAAAATACAGCCCCGCCGCGGTTGCCGTCATTGCGAGGGTGAAGCCCGAAGCAATCTCATCGGTATTAGTGGCTCAGAGATTGCTTCGCCCTCCCGACAGGTCGGGATGGGCTCGCAATGACAGGCC
>JAENJB010000101.1 GCA_016844565.1 Dehalococcoidia bacterium | reverse complement strand
GGTGGTGGTGTTCCGTCCTCTGCCGCAGAAGAGGGGGCCAAGGTAATGAGGATGGGACTGATGGGAGGGACCTTCGACCCGGTGCATATCGGCCACCTCATCGCCGCCGAGGAGGCCCGCTGGCGGCTGGACCTGAGCCGGGTGCTCTTCGTGCCCGCCGGACAGCCCTGGCTCAAGGCCTCACGGGCGCTCTCCCCTGCCGAAGACCGGCGGCAGATGGTCCGGCTGGCCATCGCGGGCCGCGCCGGCTTCGAGCTTTCATCCGTCGAAATGGACCGCCCGGGACCGACCTACACTTTCGAGACGGTGTCGCGCATTCAGAAGGAGCTGGGCCCGCAGGCCGAACTGTTCTTTATCCTCGGCTGCGACAGCCTGCAGGCGCTGCCCGATTGGATGGCCCCGGAGCAGCTCATCGCCGCGTGCAAACTGGTGGCCGTCCCGCGCGCACACTGCCCGCAGCCGGATGTCGCCTCCCTCGAGGCCAGGATCCCCGGCCTGAGCAAGAGCCTCATCTCCATCCCTATGCCCCTGATTGACATAAGCTCCACCGACATCCGCCGGCGCGTGGCCGCCGGCGAGTCCATTAAGTATCTGGTGCCGGAAGCCGTGGAGCGTTACATCCGCGAGAAGCGGCTCTACGCCGAAGCGGTACAGTAGCGGCCGGCACCTGCTCTCGTTGAGCCGAGAGTGCAGGGCTCGCACACATCCCGCCACCGCTGTCACCCAGAGCCGCTTCTGTCACCCCGAGCGCAGTCGAGGGGTCTGCTCCGAGCTAACGACAGCGCCTCATTCGCCGGTGCATGGCAGATAAGATTCCTCGACAGGCTCGGAATGACAGGGGGGTGGCCTCGCAATGACAGGCAAGGCATGCTATACTCGCCATCAGCCTGCTTATTTAGGAAGGGGGAGAGACCAAGGATGAACGTCAAAGGCAGTAATCCCCGGTACGGCTCCGACCTGGTGGTGGACCTGATGAAGGCGGTGGGCATCGAGTATGTCGCTTTCAACCCCGGCTCCACGTTTCGCGGAACACATGATTCGCTGGTCAACTATGGCGCGAACAACCCGAAGATTGTCCTCTGCAATCACGAGGAGATCTCCGTGGCCATCGCCCACGGATACGGAGTGGCTGCCGGCAAGCCCATGGCGGTGATAACGCACAACATCGTCGGCCTGCTCCATGCCAGCATGGCTATCTACAACGCCTGGTGTGACATGTCCCCGATCATGGTGTTGGGTGGTGGTGGTCCCATGGAGGTGGGCAAGTGGCGGAACTGGGTGGACTGGGTACATGTCGCGCTCGTCCAGGGCAATGCGGTGCGGGACTACGTGAAGTGGGACGACCAGCCCTTTGATCTAAGCGGTCTGGTGGAATCCTTCTTGAGGGGCTACCGGATAGCCACGGCCAGGCCCCATGGGCCTGTCTATCTTTGCCTCGATTCCGCTATGCAGGAAGCACCCATAGAGGAGCCGGTGGCCATTCCTGACAGCCCCGGGGCTTCCCGGTCAACTGCGATTGCCCCCGACCCTGATGTGGTGGAGCAAGTGGCCAGGGGCCTGGTGAAGGCGGAGATGCCGCTCATCATGGCCGACCGGATGGGAGGAGGGGATGAAGGGGTAATGGCGCTGGTGGAATTGGCGGACCTGCTGGCAGCCCCGGTCATAGAGATGGGGGGGCGGTTCAACTTCCCGAATACTCATCCGCTGGAGATGGGAGGTAATCAGGACGAGCTCATCAGCAAGGCGGACATGGTCCTGGCCCTGGAGGTGGGGGACCTCTTCGGGGCCTTACAGAGCGGAGGCCGCGGGCCGCGGAGTAAGCGGGCGGACTTCCAGTCCCGCCTCAGTCCCGGCGCCAGGGTGATCGATGTCTCTCTGCGAGACCTGGTTACCAGGGGCTGGTCCTCCAACCGCCAGCGTTTGCAGAAGGTAGAACTTACGGTGTTGGCTGACCCGGTGCTGATGGTGCGCCAACTGGTTGCCAGTTGCCGGCGTCTGCTCGGCAAGGCGGCCTCTTCGACGGCTCGCGAGCAGCGCAGGCGGGAGCTCTCGAAGACGCACCAGCGGAACAGGCTGAAATGGCAAAAGGAGGCCGCGGGTCTTTCCACGGCGGCGCCTATCGCCAGCGGCTGGCTGGCCCATGAGCTGTGGGAGGTGATCAAGGGGGATGACTGGGTACTTGCCCACGGAGAGTTGAGGAACTGGCCCCGCCGGCTCTGGGACTTCGATGTCCCATATCGCTATGTGTGCCAGAGTGGGGGCGCCGGATTGGGGCACGGCATGGGATCTGCCATCGGCGCTGCCCTGGCCAATCAGGGGAAGGGCAGGCTGCTTGTAGATATTCAGCCGGATGGCGACCTCCTCATGACCCCGCAGGCCATCTGGACGGCGGTGCAGCAGAAGCTACCTTTGCTTATTGTGATGTACAACAATCGGAGCTACTTCAATTCCGAGACTCACGCCGCCGTTGTGGCGCAGAGCAGGGAGCGGCCGATGGAGAACCGGGGCATGGCGAAGGGCCTATCGAGGACCCCGCCAAGCTGAGGGCGGCGCTCGAGAGAGCCGTCAAGGCGATCAAGAAGGATGGCCGGCCGGCGCTGGTGGATGTGATATGCCGCGGTGAGGAGAGAGCCCAAGCGCGGCGCGATTAGGGTTGTTCATCTGTCGACCTGTCCTCTCCCCCCTGGAGGGGCTTTGCCCCGAAAGTACCGCCCTGTGTCATCCCTTCGCTGCACTCAGGGCAAGCTCTGAGCGCAGCGAAGGATCTCGGAGTGATGGGGCCTATTTGTGCAACACTGACCCCACCCAGAGATTCTTCGCCTGATGCTTCGCCCAGTCTCAGAATGACATCAGCTCCACACTTGTGATATGAAGCCGCCGATGAACGGTCCGAGGCCGGCCGACAGGTAGATGGTGGAGTAGAGCAGCCCCACCGCCGTTCCGCGTTCGACATTCTTCCTCATGAAGCAGTTGAGGGCGCCCACGAACAGGCAAGACCAGGCCGCGGCGAGCAGAATCTGCGATGGTATCACCTGCAGGTAGTTACGAGCCAGGCCGTAGCTGACGAACACCGGTATGGAGAGAAGAATGCCGGTGACGAAGGTCTTCGCCGGGTCGAATCTGTCCGCAAAGCGCAGAAGTATGAACTGGCCCGCCATGTTGATGCCGTAGAGGATGGCGATCCACGGCTTGCTGGCGCCGAGCCCCGCCAGGAACAGGGGAAAGATAGACCAGATGGCGTTGGCGCCCAACTGGCGGATGAGGAATCCCAGGTATAGTTTGCGGTTGGAGCGTATTAGTGCGAGGGGGAAAAACGCCGTTCGGATGCGCGGTCCGTGCTCTTCCTTGAGGCTCAACGATATCAGGAAAGCAAGGGCGGCGGCGACGGCGCCAACGATGAAGAGTTCTTCGTACTCCACGAGGGTCGCCGCCACCACGGTGCTGGCGAGCCATCCCAGGGCTCCGTAGGAGACGATGACGCCGAGACGGCCTCCCATCTCATAGATGTAGGTGATGGTGGCGGCCGAGGCGATGCCGAAGCCGAAACCGATAGCGCCCCTGGCAACCAGTAACGTGAATGGGTCTTGAGTGATGATCGGCAACAGATTGGTCAGGGCCGATACGCCCAGGCCAAGGCGGATGAAGACCACCCTTCCCCGCATGTCCGACTGTCTGCCGAACAGATAGGCGGAGAGAAAGTAGGCGAGCCCGTATGAAGCGCCGACGAGGCCGACCTCCATGTTGGAAGCTCCCAGGTCCCGGGCGTAGAGGGGCACAAAGAAGCCGGAGACCTCCACGGCAAGATTGAAGAGGAAAGTCACCAGGGCCAGGCGCAGGGCCAGCGACGAGAACAATGGGCGACGGGGCTGTTGCAAAGTGCGCGGCTCTTCGTTCTTAACGATTGTGAGCTATTAATAATACATCTTCACGCGGGCCGGGGCAATCACGACGCGGAAGGGAGCGTTTGTTTTGTCATTGCGAGGCCATGCAGTAGGGGCACGGCGTGCCGTGCCCGCAGGCCGAAGCAATCTCACAGCGAACTAGGGGCGCCGAGATTGCTTCGCGGAGTTTATTCCTTCGCTATGCTCAGGACAGGCTCTGAGCCTGTCGAAGGGCTCGCAATGACATTAGGGGCTATGGCGTCGCTGGCTCTCGGAATGCCGCCGAGTCAGGGCACAATCTTGAAGACCTTGCCTGTGCTTCCCGACGGCCCGCCGCTGTCGGCGGTGAGGACGTAGAGCTCTCCGCTGGCGTCCTGCCCGAATGCGCGCAGGAAGGCGTTCAGTTGCCCGTTCGGGTTCGTGGTTATGCCCAGTTCCCGCATCTGCCACATGCCGGGTGTTGATGGGCGGGTGGCGATGAACAGTTTCCCTTCCGGCCGCTGCCCGCCGGCCGAGTAGTCGCCGAAGACGTAGGCGCCCCGGAGAGCGGGCAGCGCCTTGCCCCGGTAGACGAAGCCGCCGATGACGGCGATGCCGGACGGGCCGGCGCCAGTGTGCGGGTACTCAAGCATCCACGTTGCCGCACTGCCGCCGCGAAACACCCGGGTTCTTGGGGCCGAAGCAGTTTGTCCCTTCCTTGAGGTTCCAGCCGTAGTTCCCGCCCTTCACCATGATGTCCACTTCTTCCCACAGGTTCTGTCCCACGTCGCCGACGAACAGCTCATGCTTGCCTTCCTTATCGAAGGACATGCGGAAGGGGTTTCGCAGTCCGAAGGCGAATATCTCATCGGCCCCGTCCCTGCCGACAAACGGATTGTCCGCGGGTATGCCGTAAGGATTGCCGCCATCAACATCGATGCGCAGTATGCTCCCCAGGAGCGTGGTGACGTCCTGCCCGTTCCCCATCGGCGGGTGCCCGGCGCCGATATCGTTCGCAGCACCGCCGTCGCCCAGGGATATGTACAGGAAACCGTCGGGCCCGAAAGCGAGCTCCCCGCCATTGTGGTTCGCCTGGGGCTGGTCCACCCGGAGGATGATCCGCTCCGAAGCCGGGTCAGCCTTGTTCCAGTCGCTGGCCATTACCTTGAACTCGGATATATGACTGGTGTGATTCCAGCCGGCGGGTCCGCCGGCGCGCAAAGGAGCGCTGCAGTAAACGAATAGCCGGCCGTTCTGCCTGAAGCCCGGGTGGAAGGCCAGCCCGAGCAGACCGCGTTCGTCATATCGAGCATTGAGGGTCACCATCCGCTGACGGAGGTCGAGGAAAGGCTCGCTGAGGACGGCGCCATCGGGGTTGAGCACCGAGATTGTGCCGATCTGGTCGATGACGAACAGCCGCCCGGTGTTGTCGGGGGAAGGAACGAGGCCCACGGGAGATGCGAAACCCCGGGCAACGAGCTTGAGGCCGACCCCTTCCGGCGGCGCCGCCGGCCCTGTCGCCGGGCTCGAAGGTACAGGTGCCTGCTCCGCCGGCCCGGTGCAGGAAGCCGAGAAGAGCATACCCCCTATCAGCAGGATTGCGGCCAGCGCTGCCGGGGCGACCGGAAGACGTCTTCTTAGATTCATAACCTAACCTCCTTCTTCCCCCGACTGGGCTTTGCCCAAAAAGTGGGGCCTTGGTGTCATCCCTTCGGCAAGCTCAGGGCAGGCTCCGCGAAGGTCTCTAGGTGGTGGGGCCTATCTGTGCTACACCAAACCCACCAGAGATTCTTCGTCGCTTCGCTCCTCAGAATGACATTTGAGGCAAGCCCCCTGACTGCCAGCCACAAGGCGGGAGACACGCTCACAGGTAACTATACCACCGTTACACCATGTTGAGAACGCCTTGCGGTCATACCATCAGTATGGTATGATTTACGGCGGAGGTGCAGTATGAGCGGCCAGAAGGTAGCCAAGGTGACTATCAGCCTTTCCCAGGAGCTTGTGGGCCTCGCGGATCGGCTGGCTCGCGAGCGGTCTACCAGCCGGAGCGGCGTAGTCGCCGAGCTTCTATTGAAGGAGGAAGAGGCGCGAATCCAGGCACTAATGGAGGAAGGGTATCGCGAGATGGCCGAAGAGAACGAGCGCCTTGCAGGGGAGGCTCTTCCGCTGACCAACGAGATGCTCCGGAACCGTACCTGCTGGGACGAGCGCGCCGTTGACTAGACGCGGCGAGATCTACTGGCTGGAACTGCCGCCGGCCAGCGGCTCCGAGCAGACGGGCCGCCGCCCCGTTCTCATTATCCAGAACGACACCGGCAACCGCACCAGTCCGACGACCATTGTCGCTGCCATCACCTCACGCCAAGGCTGCCAGCATTACCCCTTCCATGTGGAGTTTTCCGCCGGGGAGAGCGGCCTCCGGTTGGAGGGGACCGTGTTGTGTGAGCAAGTCCATACCGTTGACCAAGGGCGTCTCGGGGGCATGGCTGGCGCATTGAGCAGGGAGAGGATGGTGGAGGTGGACCTGGCTTTGCGGCGCAGCCTGGGACTATAGCGCCAGCCGGACAACTTCAAACGCCGCTTCGCTGCGCCCTCTCTTTCCGCATCTCCTGGGCGACGGTGTTGGCATCGCCGGCGAAGAGGGCGCCGGCCTCGCAGTGCTTGACGCAGGCCGGCTGGAGGCCCTGCTCGATGCGGTCCACGCACAGATTGCACTTGGAGGCGCGCTGGGTGTCCGGGTCGAAGGAAATCACGGCGAAGGGGCAGGCCGGCAGACAGGCCATGCAGCCGTTGCAGAGGTTCTGGTCTATCAGGACGATGCCGTCCTCTCGACGCTGAATGGCGTCCACCGGGCAGGCCCCGGCGCAGGGCGGGTTGGCGCAGTGCACGCACATCTTGGGGACGAAGTCCACCTTTAGCTTGCCACCCACCATGCGCGGGCCGACGGTGATCACCTGTATCCATCTCGGCCCCACCGGCAGATTGTGCTCCTGCTTGCAGGCTACCTCGCAGGCCTTGCAATCGAAGCATAGCTCCGGGTCGGCGGCGATAGTGAACTTCTTCATTCTCTTACCCCTGCCCCTCTCTCCTTGCCAAGGAGAGAGGGGGATCATTCCTGAAGAGGGCCGCAGGCCCTCTTCGACTCGCGCCCAAGCACATAGCTGTCATTGCGAGGCCATGCGGCAGCAGGCCGAAGCAATCTCACAAGCGATGCCATGAGATTGCCACGCCACGCCTTCGGCGGGCTCGCAATGACAGCCTGGGCTGACAGCGGTTACTCACTGGCCTTATATATCTTGCAGAGCAGGCTTCTCCCCGATGTGGAGCCGAAGCCCGGATCGTGTGGGGGCTCGCTATCCGTCAGGTTATTGATGTTCACCTCCCAGGCCCTCTCCTCGCGGGTGGCTTTCTCCGGCAACCACCAGCTGGCATCGGCCATCACCACCCGGGGGTCGATGCCCAGCGTCACCATGGCGCGCTGTTTGCACTTGCCGCGCTGCGACTCGATATAGACCGAGTCGCCGTCCTGGATGCCATATTTCTGGGCTGTCTCGGGATGAATCCTGATGCGGGGCTCGGGGTCGATCTCGCGCAGCCAGGGGATGTGCCGGTACTGGGTATGGTAGTAGACCGGGCTCCGGATGCCGGTGGTGAGGATGAGCGGGTAGGTCCTGGCCAACTCGGGCTGGCTGACCGGGCTTTCGGGAGGCTCCTTATGAAGCGGGAGGGGGTCGATTTCCAGCTTCTCCAGCTCGCTGGAGTAAAGCTCCACCTTGCCCGACGGGGTGCTGAAGCCGGGCTTTCCGTCGGGCCGCAACCCACCGCTCTCGTACTTTCTGAAGCTCTGCGGGTAGGAGGCATAGCCCATCTTGGTGAACTCCTCCCACTTCACCCCGGCGGCCGACTTGAGGCAGAGCTGGTCGAGCCTCTCCTTCACCGTCTCCGCCCCGTAGTCGAGGCCCAGCCGTTTGAGTATATCGATGAAGACCTCGCCGTCGTCCCGCGACTCCCAGAGGGGTTCGACGACCTTTGGCGCGGAGATGATGGCGGGCGGCACATAGTTCTTCTCGGCGTTGGGGGTGAAGATGTTGTCCCTCTCGTAGGGGGTGGAGGCGGGCAGGACGATATCGGCCAGCTCCGCGGTGGGGGTCATGAAGAGGTCCATGACGGAGAGGAACTCCAGCTTCATGATGGCTTTGTAGACGAAGTTCTGCGAATTTTCATGGCCGACTATGGCGTTGTTAGCGTGGAAGAGCAGCGCTTTCAGAGGGTAGCGCTGCTCTGTAAGCACCGCCCGCCAGCCGGCATGTCCGGCGGTGGGCAGCAGGCGGTTGAGCAGGGGGTAGTCCCCCAGGGCATTGTCCCAGGTGGCGGGTTTGTCTTCCATGCTGTAGAGGGTGCCCATCGGGATGGCGTCCTGCCAGAGCACGTTCCCTCCGGGGACGTCGATGTTTCCGGTGAGGGCTGGGAGGAAGAGCAGCGCCCTGATGGTGCCGGTGGTGTTCGGGCCGAACTCCACGGATACGCCCGGATAAAGGGTGGCCGGGCTGGTGGTGGCGTAGAGGCGGGCCGCCTGCCGTATTTTGTCGGCCGGCACCCAGGTGATGGGCTCGGCCCATTCCGGGGTGAAGGGCTCGACGTGGGCCGCCAGGCGGTCGAAGCCGTGGGTCCACCGGCTGACGAACTCCTGGTCGTAGAGCTTCTCCTGGATGATGACATTGAGCCAGGCCAGCGCCAGGGCGCAGTCCGTCCCCGGGCGGAGCTGGAGCCAGATATCGGACTTGGAGGCCAGGGGGGTGAGCAGAGGGTCAACGGTGATCAGTTTGGCACCCCTCTTCCAGGCATCGATGAGCTGCAGGCCCATGCCCATGCGGCGGGTGTGGGTGACGTTGGAGCCCCAGTTGAGGATGCAGTTGGTGTTGCGAAAGTCGGAGCTGGGGAACCTGCCGAAGGTGACTATTCCGGCGCCCAGCATGGGCATGTAGCAGATGTGGCTCGAATTGAGGCGGTTGGGCGTTCCCAGGATGTTGAGGAAGCGGCGGTCGTGGTGGATGAGGGGTCTGCCGGTGCCGCAGGAGCCGGCCACGGAGAGAGGCCCGTATTTGGCCCGAATCTCTTTGACCCGCGCGGCGATGGTGTCGAGGGCCTCGTCCCATGTAATGCGGGCCCACTTCCCCTCGCCCCTTTCACCGAGCCTTTTCAGCGGGTACTTGAGACGGTGCGGGCTGTTGACGAGCTGCACCGAGGCCAGACCCTTGGGGCACAGGATGCCGTGGTTGGTGGGGAAATCGGGGTCTCCCTCGACCTTCACCATCCGGCCGTCCTCGATGTAGGCCAGAACCCCGCACCCCCCCTGACAGAGCCCGCAGTTGCCCTTGACTATCTTCATCCTCTCACCCCTGACCCTGTCTCATTTCGACAGAATCTCCAGCTGTCATTCTGAGGAGCCCCAACAAGCCGGGGCGACGAAGAATCCGCCCCCGCTCTCAGCCATTATAGCAAGTCTTCCCGGACAATTCATGGAAGGAAGGCCGGCTTATCCCCCCTCTATGGGCTGCATGAAGAGGACCTTGTCGCCGTCGGCCAGAGGAGTGTCGAGGCCCTGGAGATGGAAGACGGGGGCGCTGTTG
>JAENJB010000100.1 GCA_016844565.1 Dehalococcoidia bacterium | reverse complement strand
CCCCAGCCTGGCCTCCATGGCGCAGGCGACGTTCAGAATGCCCAGCTCCGACCGCTCCTTGAGGGCGGGGTCGAATATCTCGACAAACCGCCGTCCGTCGGAGTTCACCAGTATTCCCCCGGCGCCCAGATACATATTGTTGCCCGGGCCGATATCGTAGTGCGCCGGCCCGGTATTGGGGACTGAGCTGTCCATACCGGCGAGTGTCACGCCCGCCCGGTAGGCAGCGGCAAGGCCGTCGCCGGTGACATTGCGATGGCCGGGACGTCTCCCCTTCATGAAGCCTCTGCCGGTAGCCAGGACGACGCTCCGCGCGTGGAACTCGCGGACCTGTCCCGAACCGGTGTCGAAGCCGATGGCCCCGCCGGCCCGGCCGGCGTCCGTCAGCAGGTCGGTGATCATGACCCGGTCAACGACCTTCACCCCCTTTTCGATGGCCGCCCGGCGCATGGTCTCCATCATCCGGTAGCCGCCGCGGAACATCACCCGCCGGTAGATACCGCGGGCCAGAATGCGGTCGAACTTGCCATCCGGCGTCTTCTCGAACTCCACCCCGAAGCCGTCCATCTCCTTGATACGGGAGTAGACGTCGTCCAGATGCTGGTCCAGCCTCTCCTGGTCGCACAGGAAATGGGACCTCAACACGCTTTCATAGACAGCCTTATCCCGGTCATCCTCATGGGGGAAGAAGGTGCGAATCACCCCGGCGCCAAAGGCGCTGCAACCGCTTCTCCCCACCGAAGCCTTGTCCACCTGGACCACCGTTGCAGCGCCCGCCTCCCTTGCCTTGATGGCGGCGAAAGTGCCTGACAGGCCGCCGCCGATGACCAGGACATCGATGCCCCGCATGACTACGTCGTCAGCCATGAGCTTCCACCTCCTGAGCAGCTTTTCAAGGCGATTATAGTCCAGACGTGGCTGAACTGTCACCCCCGTTCCCACAGCGACGGATTGCTTCGCAAATGACAGGGGCGGATATTGACAGCAAGGGGCGACGGCCCCTATTATCGCCTTTCACTTAAGAGGTCACACAAGAGAGAGGAGACAACTATGGCCAGAGCCAGGAAGAGCGAGCCGAAGGCGGACGTGGCGATAGTCGGGGCGGGCATGGGGGGACTGATCGCCGCCATTGAAGCCGCCGGCAAGGGCGCCAGGGTGACTGTCCTCGATAAGCTCGGCCCGATGATAGGCAAGGGCATCAAGGCCCACGGGTTTGGCTGGTTCGGCAACGAGACCTGCCGGGCCGGGGGAGGTGGGCTGGACCACGTCGAGCCGGAGATGCCTGTCGAGGAGTTGCTCGCCATGCACCTGAAGCAGGGATGGGGGAGGGTCGACCTCGAATTGCTGCGATTGTTCCACGAGAGGGTGCTCGGAGACATCAGGTGGCTGAGGGACGACCTGGGGCTGCCCTTCACATCGACCGGCTCACTATTTGGCTCCATCCTGCTGCAGACCGTTCATGTGAAGGGGAGGGGGCCCGGCCTGATGAGATTCCTGTACCAGGCGGCGGAGAAGAGAGGCATCGAAATCCGGTTCGAGACGAAGGTACTGGAGCTCCTGACCGGAGACCTCGGCGAGGTCATCGGACTGAGGGCGAGAGATGCCGGGGGTACCCGGGACATCCATGCCGGAGCGGTCGTCCTGGCTGCCGGAGGCTTCGAGGGGAACAACGAGATGATGCTGAGGTATGTCGGGCCCCAGATTACCTACGGTGCCGTAATATCCGGGTGCCCGACCAATACCGGAGACGGACACCAGATGGCCCTGGAGGCGGGAGCGCAGCTCACCAACATGAGCGTGTGCCACATCAATACGACCAACCGGCTTTTGAGCGAAGGGCCCACGCGACGTTTACGGAATATCTGGCCCGGCGGGATCTATGTCAACAAGGAGGGCCAGCGCTTCATCGACGAGGGGACGGCGGACAGCGATACCCTTTCGAACGCCATCGCCTATCAACCGGGCAGTGTGGCCGCCCTCATCTTCGATGAAAGAGCGCGGTTAATGGACCCCGAGGCCTATGCGGCCTATCCCTACAAGGACAAACTGATCAGGTCGGCCGCGACCATCGAGGAGCTGGCTGAGACCATCGAGATGCCGCCGGCCCAGCTTCGACGGATTGTCAACGAGTTCAACGCGTCGGTAGAGGGGAAGGCCCACCGTCTGGAGACGCCTCCCTACTACGCCTACTATCCCGTGGTGCCCGGACTGAACCATACCCTCGGCGGTGTGAAGATAAACACCGCCGCCCAGGTGATCGACCGCGAAAACCGCCCCATCGCCGGGCTGTATGCTGCCGGCTCTATGGTGAACTGGAGCTTCGGCAAGCCCTTCACCGTGGCAGGCGTCACCAGCTACATGGGCAACTACCACATCCGGTCTTCAAAAAAGGGTGGGGCGCTGGGCGGGCTGTCCACAGCCCTGGTCTTCGGTCGCATCGCCGGCGAACGGGCGGCCCAAGCGGCGATCAAGAAGCCGAAACTAAGGAAGAGCTGAGGCATGCCCACCGACCTATGGCGGCCCGCGCCGGAAGCCGAGGACGTCAAGAACATCCCCATCGCCTTCCTGGATGGAAGCCCCCTGGGAGCTTTCACCATGAGAGTATACCTGGGGCCGAAGAATAGCATCGGCGCGACATACTTCCAGTTCGTAATTGTGGATGGGTCTGGGAGAGAAAGCCAGCCCGTGCTCCAGGGCCTGTCCAATACCGGTGAATACCCGGCATACAACTGGATTGAGGTAGCGTTCTTCCAGCCCCGGGTGGCCCTGATCGCCACCGAGACGGCAAGGGCTGCCTTCGTTGACCTGAGGGGGGCGGGACTGGAAGAACCCCTTTTCAAGCGCCTGGCTGACTTGCTCCCTCCGGGGGGGCACCTGATGGTGGAATATGACAGCCCGGAGCAGGAGGAAACACGACAGGGACTGGAGAGAGGCTTCCCACCCGCGGTTACCCCCGTGGGGAGCCTTCTGTTTCGTGTTGGCTGCGGTCTCAGCTTCAAGGACTGGTATTTCGCCGAAGGCGGGAGTGAAGGGCCGCGCAAGCTGCAGTGTTTCAAACCGCTGAACGAAGAACTGGCCCGTTCTCATGCCAGTCTCCTGGCGCAAGAAATGGAAGCCTTTCTCGCAACTGGAACCGCGGAACAGAGAGACCCTCTCAAACGCAGGGCAATAGAGCAAGCCCGGGAGGTGATGCAACGCCTGAGAGGAGAAGGTAAGCCGGAGAGAGGACGAGATAGCATCAAGAAAAAGGAAAGGAGGGGACTACAGCGGCTCAAGAGGATACTGCAGCATCTGAGGGGAATGGGCATCAAGGGCAGAAAACAGTAGATGGTCTGTTAAGTCATCACTGTCATTGCGGGCGAAGCGAAGCAATCTCACCCCCTTGTTTGAGATTGCTTCGTCGTCCCGATGAATCGGGACTCCTCGCAATGACAAAATAAACGACCTCGGAAATAATTAGAAGCCCAGCTTCTCCTTAACCAGGATGGTGGATATCCGGTTGGGCACACCCTCCCGCTCATAGACGACCATCTTGCCGATGAAGGTGCCGGGGTAACCGGCCTTTTTCATTCTGGCATCTTCCAGGGGCACGATATGCTCATGAAGGCGCTTCAACATCATCTCCAGGTCGGCGACTATCTTGTTCACCCCCACCACCCAGATTACGTTCTTGGCTCCAAAGACATAGCCACCCTGGCGGCTGCCTGAAGCATCCGTCCCCAGCACCTGACCGGTCTCGGCCACGGCCTGGACGCTGCCCAAGAAATACTCGGCGGTGGTGCTGAGCCGCCTCAGGTCTGCCTGCTTGCCTGGGTCTTTCTCCGGTAAAATCCTGTCCTTCCAGTTACGCCAGGGATGCTTACCGCTCATAAGAAGGCTGATGAAGCCTATCTCATCGAGAGTGGTGGAACTGCCCGTCATCACCTCCACGCCAGGCGGAATCATCTGCCTTAGCTTCTCCAGCGCATTCGCCTTGTCCGGCGCCAGCACCGGGTTGAAACCCCTTTCCCGCAACCCCACTATCGTCCTGTCAATGGTGGCCTGGTCGGGTATCCTGTTCCAGTCCATCTCCCCCCCCTCCTATGAAAGACTTCCCTTACAAATCCTAAGCTATGGTACATCCCGTGCCCGCTCGCCGCAAGGCCCTTCACCGGCCACGAAACGCCGGCGGCCTCTTCTCAGCGAAGGCCCTGACCCCTTCCTGATGGTCCTCGGTGTTGGAGGATATCAGCAGGCAGGTGCTCGCCAGACCCAGCGCCGCCTCGAGGTCCATCTCCAGCCCCTGGTAGACCTGCATCTTCGAAAGCCTCTGGGCCACCGCCGGCCCTCGTGCGAGCCGCCGCGCCAGGTCCATTGTTTCCTTCTCCAGCTCCTCCGGAGCCACGAGCCTGTTGAGCAGGCCCACCCGGAAGGCCTCTTCGGCGCTAAAGAAGTCGCCGGTGAGGAGATACTCCAGGGCCTTCCCTAGCCCAGCCAGGCGGGGCAGAAGCCAGGTGGCGCCGGTATCGGGGGTAAGCGCTATGCGGATGAACCCTGTGGAGAAGCGGGCCTGGCTGGAGCCAACCCGCAGGTCGCAGGCCAGGGCCAGGTCCAGTCCTCCGCCAACGGCATCCCCGTTGACCATGGCGATAACCGGCTTGTCCAGGCGCCGCAGGCCGAGGATGAGCTGCGCCGCCTCACCCAGAAGGCGGCCGCGCCTGATGCCCTGGTAGAGGGCCCGCTGGTCCTCGGCCTCCGCCGCCGCTACCTTCCCCGATCTCACCGCCTCATAGCGGAAGTCCCCGCCGGCGCAGAACGCGCGTCCGGCGCCGGTGACGACCAGGACGCGGACTTCTTTGTCGTCCCCCACCTCTTTCATCACCCGGTTCAGCTCGCCCAGCATCACCTCATTGATGGCGTTGAGCTTTGCAGGGCGGTTCAGGGTCAGCATGGCTACGCCGTCAGCCTTCTCGAGGGTGATGTTCTTCATCCCCACAGTCCCTTTCTCTCCCCTTTAAGCACCACGATGAA
>JAENJB010000099.1 GCA_016844565.1 Dehalococcoidia bacterium | reverse complement strand
CTGACGGACCTGGTGCGCCAGAGCACCGAGGCCCAGGCAGAGGCTGAAGGAACCCGCACCGTTCTCATCCCCGACCTGAGAAAGCCTCTGACCTTTGCCCACCCATCCGAGGAAGAACTGGCCCGCCTCCTCGACTTCTACCGAATTGAATGGCTCTACGAACCACGTTCCTTCCCACTGGATCAGGCCGGTAACGGCACCCGGGAGATGTTCACCCCGGACTTCTACTTGCCCGAGTTCGACCTCTACGTGGAGCTGACAACCTCCAAGCAGCGCCTCATGACCGCAAAGCACCGCAAGATCCGGCTCCTTAAGACCCTCTATCCTCAAGTCAACATCATGCTTATCAACAGAAAAGACTACTCGCGCCTCCTGGCCAAGTACGGCTACGGGCATTTCGCTGAAGGAAGCACCGAGGACATTCACCACATCGTTTTCAGTCATGCCCAGATTCAACGGCGAGTCCGCCAGCTCGCTAAACAGATATCCAGGGACTACGAAGGCAAACCCCTCCTGCTGGTCGGTATACTCAAGGGCGTCGTCTTCTTCATGGCTGACCTGATGCGTTACATTTCCATCCCCACCGGGGTGGACTTCATGGCCATCTCCTACTACAGCGCTTCCGCATCTCAGGCCGTGCGAATCACCAAAGACCTCGATACCAGCGTTGCCGGGATGCACGTGCTTCTGGTCGAGGACATCGTGGACACCGGCATGACGCTAAACTACGTACTGAGGCACCTCGAAGCCCACAAACCAGCCAGTCTGAAGGTCTGCACCCTCCTGGACAAGAAGACCCGGCGACTGGTGGATGTTCCCATCGCGTACGTTGGCTTCGAGATGTCCGAGGAGTTTGTAGTAGGATACGGGCTGGACCACAAGGGCGGATACAGGAATCTTCCGTTTGTCGGAGTGCTCAGGTCTGAGCTAATGACAGATGGAAGTACTACCATGGGGAATGAGGCAAAGGAGAGAAGACAGGAAGGGGCGTTTGAGGACAAATAAAAGTCCCAAGCGACCTTGCATCTCGGATTCCCCTGTTCCCCGGAACCTCAGCTTCCGCCTCCCAGTTCCCGGGCCCATCACCACCGAGTATTGCCTGATTGCTTGGGACAATTCTCAATATACCATAGGTCCGCCGGGCTTGTCAATACCCCCGTTCGATTTTCTCGACAAACTGCCGACTACCTCTCCCCTCACACTTCAAGACCCGCCCTCGCCCCGGAGGCCACGGCCTCCATCATGCCGTAGGGGTCCATACAATCGCCGGCGATGTACACCTCAGACACAATAGCCTGGACTTCCTTCACCAGCCTCTGGTCTGCTTTTGTAACAGCCGTCAGCATCGAGTGCGGCCCGAAGGTCTGCCGCCGACCCGCTCCATCCGTCACCGCTCGACCAACCTCCTCCACACGACTGTAATCCCCGTACAGGAGCAGGCCCGATAGTGTTCCAGCTATCCACTTGAGCGCGGGAATCCGTCCCCCGGCAGCAATTATGACTGCATCCGGCTTCATTCTCTTTACCAGCTCCGGTGTAACCGTCTTCCCCAACTCGACCTTCACGCCAAGCCTGCTCACCAGCCGGGAAAGATAATCATTCAAGTCGGCGATCCTGGCCTTGTGGGGCATCCTGGTTGCCATCCGCATTCGCCCCCCCAGTCTGTTCCCCTTCTCAAACAGTGTAACACGATGTCCCCGGCGGGCGGCAACTACGGCTGCCTCCATTCCGGCTGCTCCCCCGCCGATAACCAGGACGTTCTTCACTTTACGGGCCGGAGCCGGTCTGAACTTCTTCTCCATGCCAAGGGCCGGGTTAACCGTGCACCTGGCATCTCCCGACCGGCCCCGGCAGGACAGGCAAGTAATGCAGGGCGCCACCTCATCCAGCCTTCCGGAAGCCACCTTATTGGGGAGTTCAGGGTCCGCCAGCAACTGCCTGCCCATGGTCACCAGGTCGGCATCGCCCTTCTGCAGAGCCCTCTCGGCAACCTCAGGGGTAATCCGGCCGCCCGCCATCACCGGTATTCTGACAGCCTTCTTGACCGCTTCGGCCAGGTAAACAAAGCTGCCGGCGGGCTCCACCAGTTGGTGGAAGGGATAGCCAGTCCCATAGTGGGTCAAGTTGATGGCGCAGCACCCCGCTTTTTCCAGAATCCGGCTTAACTCGCTGGTGTCCTCCAGGGTAATGCCTCCGCGAACTCCGAACTCCTTGCCGTTCAGCCTGACCCACAGCGGATAGGATGCACCCACCTTCTCGCGAATGGCCGCGATTATCTCCAGCAAGAACCTGGCCCTGTTTGGCAGGTCTCCGCCGTATACATCAGTGCGCTTGTTCTTGGCCGGAGAAAGGAACTGGTTGAGCAAATAGCCGGTAGCGGAGTGTATCTCCACGGCCTCGAAACCGGCCTTCTGGGCCCGCTGCGCTCCCTCAACAAAGCGCAGCTTCATCGCCTGAATGTCGTCTACCGTCATCGCTCGGGGTATCTCCCCACCAACGCGGCAAATGACCGCCGAGGGAGCCACCGGCATGGACCCGGCAAACGAGGAAATGGCAAAACCCCCGGCATGGTTCAGCTGGAGCGCCACATGCGCACCGTTCTGCTTGATGCGCTGCGCCAGGGAAGTCAAGCCGGGAAGAAACTTATCGTCGTCCACAGCTATCCGCTTCGGGCCCGTCAAACCGCGAGGGAACTCAACCACGGCATAGCCAACGATTATCAGCCCAACACCCCCGCGGGCCCGCTCCTCGAAATAGTCGAGGAGCCGCTCGGTCACATAGCCGTCGTCGGTGGCCATCCCGATAGACATGGCCGGCATCACCATGCGGTTCTTGAGCCTCATCCCTCCAAGGTCGATCGGCTCAAGCAACTTCTCGAACTTCGCGCTGCTCATTATGTTAACCACCTTCTATGCCTGCTTAGCTACCAAGGAATAGTACCATAAATCTCAGGACCAGAGCCATCGAAGATACCGTAGCCCTATTCACGGGCAAACAATCGCGATTCGCAAGGCGGCTAGAGATAACACACGGTACAGATGTACTGTGCTAGAATATCCCCCATGGCCCAAGCCTCCGTCAACAAGTGGCACATCCTCGCCATTGCCATGGCCGGTTCCGTCCCCTCTACCCTCGATTCGAGCATGCTGGGCGTTTCCCTTCCGAGCATCGCCAGCGAGTTCTCAACAGATATCGGCACCGCCCAATGGGTCATCAGCATTTACCGCCTCATCATCGTCAGCCTCCTGCTGACCTTCGGACGCCTGGGCGACATGCTCGGCCATCGCCGTATCTTCATGTGGGGACTGCTGGCTTTCAGCATTGCCTCCGTCTTCGCCGGTCTTTCGCAAAACATCGGCATGCTCATCGCCTTCCGCGTGCCCCAGGGAGTCGCCGCGGCTATGAAAATGGCGGTGGGCCATGCCATCATCGCCCAGGCCTTCCCCCCGGCCGAGAGGGGCAAAGCCTTCGGGTTTCAGCTCGCCAACATCGGCCTTACCACCGCCATCGGCCCTGCCCTCGGGGGCATCGTCACCGAATTCATGGGATGGAGATCCATTTTTGCCATTGATGTGGTCATCGCCATGTCCACCTTCTTTGTAGCCAGGCGCGTACGCGCTTTTTCCCTGGAAACGGCCCGCACCAAGGGTCAGACCTTCGACCGCACCGGCGCAAGCAGCCTCTTCCTTTTCTTGCTTTCGCTTCTTGTGCTCGTCAATCGCGGTCCCGCCTGGGGCTGGGGGTCAACACCGGTCATCGCACTCTGGATGAGCGTCTTCCTGTGGGCCGCTCTCTTCATCCGGACCGAGCGGCGAGTGCCTCAACCGGTCATTAGCCTAAGCATCTTCACTATACGGGCGTTTTCACTGGGTAACATGGCCGCCTTTCTGGCCTTCATGGCCCAGCACATCCTCCTTTTCCTGACCCCCTTCTACCTCCAGATGGTCCTCCACCTGACACCCAAAACCGTCGGACTGACTGTGATAGCCCTGTCGGTGACCTTCCTCGTTTTCTCACCATTGAGCGGCGCCCTATCAGACCGCATCGGCACCCGTCGTCTCACATTCATCGGCCCCATCATCTGCGCTATCGCCCTTCTCTTGATGTCGCAGGCCCTCTTCGGCCTTGGCATGGCCATCTTCCAGTCACCGAACAACAGCGCCATCATGACCAGCATCCCCCCAGCTCACCTCGGTGTGGGATCCAGCATGATTAACATGTCCCGCAACATGGGATGGCTCATGGGAACCGTTCTTGGAGCAGCGATTCTCTACGCCTTGCTACCCAGCTTCGCGGCCATGCAGCAGGAGACTGGACTCTTCCTGCAGGCGCTGAAGAACGCCTACCTGCTCGGGGCCGTCTTTTCAGGCCTGGCGGCCCTGGCCCCACTTGTACCTAGAGGGAACAAACCTTCTTGATGAAGGCCTCGATGAACCTGTCACCCATCTCGGTGGCCTTGGCGCGGAAGATCCTCTCCCCGAAGGTCCCCAGCCGACCCACCAGCATAACGTCGGCCTCGTAGTTCACTTCCACTTCACAGTCCGAGGTTGCCTTCAACCGGAGGGTCTGGTTCTGGCTCACCCGCCCCAGCCCTCCCAGTGCCTTGCCATCAGTCACCGTCTTAAGCATCGAGGGCGCTTCCATCTCGGTTATGGTGGTCAGCAACTCGAAACTCACCGGCACACCAGCCACCTTGCTCTTCATGGTGCTCTTGTAGGTCTTGTCATCTATCTTTTCTATCTTCTCCAGACCGGGCATCAACGCCGCCACGGACGGCACATCCATGATGGCGCACCACACCTTGTCTATCGGAGCCGCTATCTTCAGGGTTCTCTCTATCTTCATACAACGTTCCTTTCCCTCCTCGCGGAGGGCGACTGGCTACCTCACCCTACCCGCTTCAGTGCCCCGAGCACCCTCTCCCTGGTGATAGGCAAGTCCAGCATCCTGATCCCAACAGCGTCGTAGAGGGCGCCGGCTATTGCCGGAGATATACCGCAGTTGGTGGACTCCCCGAAGCCCTTCCCACCGTATGGCCCATCTTCGTGCGGCACACCAGCGGGCAGCATCGAGCTCACCTCCGCCCCCAGAGGCACCTCCAGCATCGACGGGATCTTGTAGTCCACAAAGTTCGGGTTCACCGTCACCCCATTCTCTATCACTATCTCTTCGTAGAGGGCCCGTCCCACGCCAAAACCATTACCGCTATCTATCTGCGCCTCGCACGCCTGGGGGTTTATCGGCGTCCCCATGTCATGGCACTGCGCTATCCTCAATACCTTCACCTCCCCGGTCTCCGTGTTCACCGCTACCTCCAGGGCACAAGCGCCATGGCAGAACATGTAGTCGACGCCGAACTTCTTCAATATCCTCTCTCTTTCCTCCTTAGCGGTGCCTCCACCCCCGGGCACAAAAATATCGCCCAGCTTCAGCGCCGCCTCAGTCTTACCTCTAGTGTAAATCAGCCCGTCCTTCAACTCTAAGTCCTCCGCCTTCATCTTCAGCCTCTCCGCCGCTATCTCGAATATCTGCCGCTTAGCATCCTGGCACGCTCTTCGAACGGTATTCCCCGTGTTGAAGGTAGTCAGGTTGGCCGTCGAGGTTATGTCGTAGGGCGTCACCGCTGTATCGCCGCTTATTTGTCTCACCTTACCTACCGGCGTTTGGAACTCCTCAGCTGCAATCTGGGACAGAATAGTATTGCACCCTTGTCCCACCTCAGTGGCGCCATGCCGTATCTCAATCGTACCATCGAAATGCACCTTGACCTCCGCCAGGCTGTACGGGCTGACCAGGCCGCCCTTCCCCTGAGCGCTAATGCCCCGCCCTATCCTCCACGGCCCTTCCTCCCTCTTCTCCGGCTTCTTGCCCCAGCCTATCCACTCAGCCACCTTGTCCAGACACTCCTCCGCCTCAACCGCATGGGTTGGTTGCCCCAGAAGATTTATCTCCCCCTCCTTGTACAGGTTCATGCGCCGGAACTTGTAAGCATCCATCCCGATGGCCTTGGCCAGCATGTCCATCTGAGACTCAACGGCGTGGATGAGCTGGACACCGCCAAACCCCCGGAAGGACCCGGAGACCGGCTCGTTCGTAGCCACACAGTAGGAGTCCCACCAGAAATGAGGAATCCGGTAGTTCACCGTCGCTCCCATCACCATACTGCCAGTCAACAGGAGTACGCGACCGCTGTAAGCGCCGCAATTGATCACCGCCTTCACGCTCCGCGCCCACAGTCGCCCATCTTTCTTCACCCCATCCTTGATGTAGATGACCACCGGCACGTCGGAGTAACCATCGACGAAGACCTCCTCCCGGCTGTAGACCACCTTCACCGGCCTGCCCGTCCTGCGCGCCAGCATCATCGCCCACGGCATCCCCATCACAAAAAGCTTTCCCCCAAAAGCACCGCCGATGAATGGCGCGATCACCCGCACCTTGGGGACGGGCAGTTTGAAGATGCGGCTCAAGAAAAGCTGTGCTTCGAAGGGGTGCTGCTCACTCGCCCAGACGGTGAAACCCCCATCAGGCTCAGGCCGGGCCATTGCGCAGTGAGGCTCCATAGCGCAATGCTGCGTCCTGGTGAAAACAAAACGGTTCTCCAGCACCACGTCCGACTCCCGGAACCCCTGCTCGATATCCCCTTCCTGTATATGAAAAGCCCGATACACATTGGGAGTCTCTTCCGCAGTCGCGAAAGGAATGTTATGGCCGGCATAGGCCGGTATGCTCGGCAACAGATGATGGCCGAGTTGGACCACCACCTCGGAGTGTGGCTTCATCGCCTCTTCCGCGTCGAAGATAGCCGGCAGCTCCTCATACTCAACATCAATCAGGTCCAGAGCCTCCTCGGCTACCTCAAGACTCTCCGCCGCCACCAGCGCCACGGCCTCACCGACAAAGCGCACCTCATCCTCAGCCACGATGGGACGGTCCAGCACCACTCCCATCCGCCCCTCGGGGTTGTCCTTGCCGGTGAGCACGGCCTTCACCCCGGGCAACTTACTCGCCTGCGAGACGTCGATCCTGCCTATCCGCGCATGGGGATAAGGGCTGCGTAGCACCTTGCCGTAGAGCATCCTGGGCAGGGCGAAATCGTTGGTGAATTTCGCTGTGCCGGTGACCTTCTCCATCCCATCCACCCGCGGAACGCTCTTGCCTACAGTGGAAAGTTCGTCCATCTCCTGGCTCCTCTCTATCCTCTCGGCTTGGCGCCTGCGGCCAGGACGGCCTCCAGTATCTTCACATACCCGGTGCAGCGGCAGAAGTTGCCATAAAGGCCCTCCTTCACATCGTCCGCGGTCGGGTGAGGGTTCTCGTCCAAGAGCGCCTTGGAAGACATGAGCATCCCAGGCGTACAGAAACCGCACTGGAAAGCGAAGTGGTCGATGAAAGCCTGTTGCAGCGGATGCAGTTTGCCACCCTGCGCCAGACCCTCCACCGTCATGATCTCCCTGCCGGCCGCCTGAGGAGCCAGCATCAGGCAGCTCTTCACCGCCTTGCCGTCCACAATCACCGTGCACGTGCCGCATTCGCCGGCCAGACAGCCCGCCTTCGTCCCGGTCAGCTCAAGTTCGTCCCTCAGCACCTCCAGCAACGTCTTCCACGGCTCGACGTACACTTCGTAGTCCTCACCATTGACTCGAAACTGCAACGGCATCTTCATATCAGTCTACCCCTTTCACTTCGACTGGGCCCTGGTCAAAGCCAGATTCAGCATGTCACGTGTCAGCAGTCCAACTATGTGCCTCTTATATTCTACCGAGCCCTCCACATCGGCGGTGGGCTGCGCCTCCCGGGCCGCTATGGCGCCCGCCTCCAGCACCACCCCTGCGGTCGCCTTCTTACCCGCCAGAGATTTCCCGGCTTCCTTCGCCTCCAGAGGGGTCAGACCCACCCCACCCAACGCAATTCGCGCCGACTTGATGACACCCGCCTTGCCGTCCAGGCTCACCACCGCGGCCACCGCGGCAATCGGTCTATCTCCCGCCCTGATGGACTCTTTATGATAGGCACCGCCGCTGCCGGCCTTCAAATAAGGGATGGCCACCTCCACCAGAATCTCGTCCGGCTCGAGCACCGTGACCAGATAATCGGTGAAGAACTCCGCCACTGGTACGGTTCTCTTCCCCTTCGCGCTCACCACCTTGATCACCGCCCCCAGGGCAATCAGCGACGGCGCCAGGTCGCCGCCGGGGTCGGCGTGACTCAGGTTGCCGCCGATGGTACCCCAGTTCCGCACCTGGCGGTGGGCCAACCGGTGCTCAGCCTCCGCCAGCATGGGGAATCTCTTCGCCACCGCCGGTGAGGTCTCCACCGTCCGGTGGGTAGTCAGCGCTCCTATGCTCAGCCCGTCTTTATCCTCGCGGATGTAGTCCAGGCCAGGCACCCTTCTTATGTCAATCACATACGCGGGTGAGACGAGCCGCTGGCGGAGCAACGCCACCAGGCTCTGCCCTCCAGACAATATCTTGGCCTCGTCCCTGTGTTTGGAAAGCAAGGAGCAAGCCTCATCGAGGTCCTTGGGTGCCAGATACTCAAAAGGCCTCATAACTACACCTCCTGTTCATTGAAGCGAATGGCGGGAATCGCCCCCCCCGTTAGCAGAGCACGGGGATTACCTCAGGTGATTCTAATCCAGCCCTCTCGAAATTGTCAACCGTTTCACAAACGCTCGTTGGACTTCCTGGCGACGCACGACCGGGCCACAATCCAACCTCAATGCCAGCTTGATTTTAGCTGTTCCCCTAGCTTGACAGCCTCTTCCACCTCACCTATACTAACATCTACTCCAGCATGGCCGGGAAACACCCGCCGTGACAAGGTGACTGGGACCACCTCAGACGGTATGCGAATTTGATTATCCCAAGCCCCATCCCGGAAAAATGCAAGCAGAGCAAGGAGGATTAGATGTCTGTTACCCTCAGTGTCATCAAGGCCGACATCGGTGGTTACGTGGGGCACTCCAGTTCCCATCCGCTGATATTAGAGAAAGCCGAAGCCTCACTGAAAAAGGCCAAACAGGGCGGCACGCTGATTGACTATCACGTTACCCGTTGCGGCGATGACCTGCAACTCATCATGACCCATAATCTGGGCGAGGACAGCGAGAAAATCCACAAGCTGGCATGGGACACCTTCCTGGAGTGTACCCAGGTAGCCAGGACCCTGAAGCTCCACGGAGTCGGTCAGGACCTGCTGGCCGATTCCTTCTCAGGCAACGTCAAGGGCATGGGCCCCGGCGTAGCCGAGATGCAAATCGAGGAGCGCGCCGCGGAGACCATCCTGATCTTCATGGCCGACAAGACCGCTTCCGGCGCCTGGAACCTCCCCCTGTACAAGATTTTCGCCGACCCCTTCAACACCATCGGACTGGTAATTGCCGCCAACATGCATAGCGGCTTCGCCTTCGAGATTCACGACGTCAAGGAGCACACCAAAGTTATCCTCAACTCACCTGAAGAAATCTACGACATGCTCATCTTCCTCGGCGCCCCGTCGCGTTATTGTGTTAAGGCAGTCTATCACCGTGAAAGCAAGTCCATAGCTGCGGTCTCTTCAACCCAACGGCTGGCCTTGATTGCCGGCAGATACGTGGGCAAGGACGACCCGGTGTGCATCGTTCGCTGCCAGGGTGAGTTCCCGGCAGTGGGCGAGGTGCTGGAGCCCTTCGCCACTCCCCACATAGTCGAAGGGTGGATGCGCGGCTCCCACCACGGCCCCCTGATGCCCGTGGCCGTAAACCAGAGCAATCCCTCCCGTTTCGACGGACCACCGCGCGTGATCTGCGCCGGCTTCCAGCTGGCAGGCGGCAAGCTGATCGGCCCGCGCGACATGTTCGATGACCCCGCCTTCGATGAAGCGCGCCGCCAGGCCAATGAAATGGCCTACTACCTGAGGAGACACGGACCATTCGAGCCACATCGGCTGCCCCTCGAAGAGATGGAATACACCACCATGCCACAGGTAATGAAAAAACTGACCGGCAGGTTCTCCAAGATTTGACGAAGCTGTTACTGGCAACCAATAACTCCGGCAAACTGACCGAATATCGCCAGCTCCTGGAGGGTATTCCCTTCACGCTGGTGAGCCTCGCGCAAGAGGGCATCAACCAACCCGTAGAAGAGTCACAAGACACCATAGAAGGGAACGCCCGGCTCAAGGCGGTCGCATATGCCTCTTTGAGCCGGCTCCTGACGCTGGCGGATGATTCCTGCCTGGAGGTAGATGCCCTGGGAGGCGAACCCGGAGTACGGTCGGCCAGATACCTGGGGGAGAAGGTCTCCTTCAAGGAAAGAATGGCCCATATCCTTAAGCTACTTGAGGGGACCCCGTGGGAGAAGAGGACCGCTCGCTTTCGCTGCGTTGTCGCCCTGGCCACCCCGGCAGGCGGCGCCCGGCTGTTCTACGGAGAATGCCCCGGATTCATCGCTCG
>JAENJB010000098.1 GCA_016844565.1 Dehalococcoidia bacterium | reverse complement strand
GACGTTCTCCCATAGAAACCGTGCGCCGAAGCCCTCTCCGCCCAGCCACTTGAGCGCAAAGCCTTCATCCAGGGGCTTTTTGGTAACCCGCCTGTTGGTCAGGTCAACGTCTAGAATGGTGCCAGCCCAACCGTATGTCAATTGCTATCCTCTCACTCCTTCACTACGTTCAGGACAGGCTCTGCCCTCTCTGGACACCCCTGCCAGAGCCAGTCTGTCATTGCGAGGAGCCGAAGGCGACGAAGCAATCTCACCACACCTGATGAGATTGCCACGCCCCGATTTCCCTTCGCTATGCTCAGGGCAAACTCGGGGCTCGCAATGACGAGAGGGAGGCCAGCTCATCCGCCACGTCCTTCAGGTCCAGGCTCTCCAGTGTTTCCCTGGTGGGGAAACCGGTGCTCACATCCCAGCCGCGAAGCTGGTAGTAGTCGTCCAGCATCATCTCGAACTTTTCCTTCTCGATTACAGTGCCCTTGAGGGGGCCGGCATTGAGCGGCTCCTTCATGTACATCTCGGGAATGGTGTCATCCTTGCGGCCCAGGCCCTGCCGGATATTGAAAGCCTGCTCCTGGTTCCACACCCTGTCGGCGATGTGGAAGAGGTCCTTCCCGCTCAGGTCCACCCCGATGAGGGGGGAAAGCATCCGGGCGTAGTCCTCTTCGTTCAGGCCGTGCAGACCGATAGCGCCGTTGAACTTGCAGGTGCCCAGGATATCCACCAGGGTGTGGAGGCGCTGACCTTCCACCGTCATCGGGGCCTTCCCCTTGTGGCTGCGCCGGTCGCCGGTGGTCGGGTAGCCCCACCTTCGTTGCGACACCTCCGGTGGAGGGGCGCTGAACTCAAACTGGGGCCATCCCTTGAGATGGTCGCAGCCCCTGGTGGAGGTGGCAGCTGCGATGGCGCAGCCGTAGTTGGTATGGGCGTTGAACTCGTAGCAATACCGCCCTTTGATGGTCTGAGCATAGCGCTCGGAGCCTCTGCCAACGGCCCTGGCTGCCTTCTCAACGCCCTCTGCTAGCAGGTCGCCGAAGCCTTCGCGATGGGTTATCTTTCGTAAGAGCTCCAGGGCCACCGCCTCATCGCCCCAGTTCAGGACCAGGCCGTCGGTATCTTTCTCCGTCAGGATCCCGCGCTGGAAACAATCGGTGGCCCAGGAAATGGCGCCGGCCGGGGCGGTGGTGTCCAGCCCCTGCTCGTTGCAGTACTTGGCGGCGGCAAAGGCGAAGGCCAGGTTATCCGAGCCATAGGAGTAGAGATAGGGACCGAGGCAGGCGAACTCAAAGCCTTCCGAGGCCAGTCCCTTATAAGGACCGTTCTTGACGACGGCGAAGTGGGAGCAGTGCTGGAGGCAGCCATGACAGCCCATGGTGCCGACGATGTACTCGTCGGCCCACTTCTCACCGGACACCTTCTCGACGAATTCGTCGGGTGCCTGGCTGATGGTGCAGTTCCTCATGGCGCTATAGCCGCCGAAGTGGTACATGCGCATCAGGTGCATGGTGCCCATTCTGCGGCGGGTCTCCAGCAGGCGGACATCTGTCAGGAGCTTCCGGTGGGCCGCCCAGCAGGCCTGCTCGAACTGCGCCGGCCGGGCCACGCGCACCCCCCGGGTGCCCCGAACGGCGATGGCCTTCAGCTTCTTGGAGCCGGCCACGGCGCCTGCTCCACCCCATCCCGCCGCCCTTGTCCGGTTGTTGAGGATGGCGGCGTAACGCACCAGGTTCTCGCCCCCGGGGCCGATGCAGGCAACCTGAATGTCATCTCCGGCCAGCTCTTTTCTGAGAATGTCGTCGGTCTCAGGGACGGTCCTTCCCCACAGATGGGCCGCATCCCTGATTTCCACCTCCTCATCGTCTATCCAGATATAGACCGGTCTCTCGGCCCTTCCCGTTACGATGAGGGCGTCGTAGCCGGCCTGTTTCAGCTCCGGGGCGAAGTGGCCGCCGCTGTTGCTATCGCCGAAGATTCCGGTGAGTGCTGATTTGGTGATGATTTCCAGCCGGCCGGAGCTTGGGGCGAGGGTGCTGATGAGGGGGCCGGCGGCGAAGACCAGTATGTTTTCGGGGTCGAGGCCGTCCTTGACTTCCGGCCCTACCCGTTCCCAGAGCAGGCGGGCGCCGAATCCTTCACCACCCAGCCACTTCAGGGCGAAGTCTTCATCCAGCGGTTGCCGCGTGATCCGCCCCTGGGTGAGGTCAACCCATAGAAGGGTGCCGGCCCAGCCGTATGTCATGAGATGTTCCTCTTCATTGTCATAGACACTACGATTGACGTAAATCTCCTCTCCCTTGACGGGAGAGGACTAAGGAGAGGGTGGACTTTTCGTGCGCGTCCCCCTCTCTCTAACTCTCTCCCTCCAGGGAAGAGAGGATAATCCCTTGCCTCTATGCCTTCTTCTCGCCGGACGGTGAGTTCTTATTGTCCTGGGACTGATCGGAGCGGGCCGAATAGCCGCTGAGGACAACTTTCTTCTGGCCGAAGTCCTTCCTGGACTGGATGAGCTGTTTGGCTACCTGGTTCTCCATCACCGCCCTTTGTTTGAAGCTGGTCACTACCTCAGCCTTTTCATATCTCAGGGCGTTGCGTGGACACCACTGGACGCACTTCGGGTCGCCTCCGCAGAGGTCGCACTTGATGATTTGCTTCTTCTCCGAGTCCATCCCGATGGCTCCCCAGGGGCAGGCCACGATGCAGGCCCGGCAGCCGATGCAGGCGTCCGGGTCGATGATGACCGCCTCGGTCTCTTCATGACGGTAGATGGCGTTCACCGGGCAGGCGTCCCGGCAGGGCGGTTTATCGCAGTGGGCGCAGACCATGGGCACGTTGATGCCCAGCTCCTCCCTTTTCAGTACCTTGATGCGAGAGACCGAAGGGCGAATGACCCCGGGGTCATGGCTCCAGGAGCAGATAAGCTCACAGGTGCGGCACCCCCCGCACTCTTCAGGCTCCACCAGTAGCACCTTCTTCATGCCAGTATTACCTCCTGACTCTCCTCCGTCATTGCTTCGCTTCGCTCGCAATGACGACACAACTGTAGAATTCAACTCTGACTGGGATTGAACTGCTGCTTCCGAGTGTCGCTATTGCTTGATGCGAAACAAACTCCGGGCGTTTCCGGCGAAGACCCTTTCCTTTTCTTTGGCGGGGATGTTCATTTTCTCGACAAATTTGATGGTGTTCTCGTACAGGGTATCGCCGTAGCCCGAGGGCATGCCGTAGGGCATGTCACTGGCGAAAAGGAGATGGCCGGCGCCAAAGAAATCGTGGGCGCACATCAGGCCGGCAGTGTTGCCGGCGTTGGCGGTATCGTTGTAGAACATACGGAAGTAGTCCGCGGGGTGCTTTTTCAGCCGGACCATGAAGTCTTCCTTCCTCTCCGCCGCCGGGTCAAACCAGTTGTGGATGCGGTATGAATTGAAGGGCACCATGGCGCCGGCATGGTGAGTGATGAACTTAATATTCGGGAAGCGGTCAAAGACGCCGCTGAAGACGAGACGCGTCATGGCGAGGGTGGTCTGGTAAGGCCAGCCCCAGAGTCCCCACATCCGGTACTTGGACTCCTTTTCGCCGTCATAGTCGGGCCGGCGGTGGTCTCCCATAGGGTGAATCCAGATGGGCAGGTCATAACCGGCCATCTTCTCATAGAGAGCCATGAACTCCGGCTTGTCCAGAGGACGGGTCGCGTCGGCGCTGATCATGATCCCCTTGCAGCCCAGCTCCTTTATAGCGTGGTCGGTCTCCCGGAGCGCCGAATCCATATCCAGGAGGGGCATGATGGCCGCCACGCCGACGAATTTATCGGGATACCTGGCCACCAGCTCCGCCATCTCATTGTTGGCTATCCGGGCCAGCTCGTAGACCACCTTCGGGTTGCCGGCCCCCTCCAGGGTATGGGCAACCGAGAGTATCTGGACCACATCAGGGTACTTGGCCATGACCTTGAAGCGGGCCTCCAGGCTGTCCAGAACGGGCAGCTGCGTGAAAGCTATCCTGCCGCCGGCGGTCAGGGAAGCCACCTTTCTCAACCCGGGAGGGATGATGTGGGCGGAGATATCAATCTTCATCGTAAACCCCCTGCTCCTGTGCCGAGTGCCATCTCGCTCCATCGGTTTGATGGCCAGTCATACGATATTACCCTCTCGCGAGGAAGGCTGTCAAACGCAGGTTTGCTCCTCTGCTCTTGTTGCCCATAGTGGTCTAGCGCAGCCCAGCGATAGCTTCCATCTCCCGGTCCACGGCGTCGAGTTGCTCGGGGCTCAGGCGCTGCTCGGCCAGAGGGAAATAGGTGGTCTCCTCGCGGTGGATGTGGCCGCGCAGCAGCTCGATAATATGGGCGAGCAGCCTTGCGATCAGGAGGGCCTCTCCGCCCTTTTCGGCCAGCTCGCGGAGGCCGGCGACCGCCTTCCAGTAGCTCTCGTGCTCGCCCACCATGGCCTGGATGGGGCCGTCCCCGGTGATCCGAGCCAGGTAAAGGAAGAGCCCCTCTTCCTCCTGCCGGAAGTGGACCTCCTGCTCCTTCTCGAGAAAGGGCAGCAGCCCCCGGGTGACCGCCAGTGCGGCTGCGGCATCGCCTGCTTTCGCCCGGGCGAGGGCGCCCTCCAACTCCTCAACCACCTTGAGGGCTTTGCGGTGGCCTTCTTTCAATGCTTCCAAAGCCATAGTGAGACTCCATCCTAACGGTCATTGCGAGCCCTTCGACAGGCTCAGGATAAACTCCGCGAAGCAATCTCCTGCAGTTCTTCGTGCGCATGCCGCGCTCTGTGTTCATGCTTGGCCTGCCATCATGCAAACATAGAACCGCTGTTCATATAAGCGCCGTTATGAGATTGCTTCGGGGCTTTGCCCCTCGCAATGACAAATGATGCATGGATACTCTTCCGCAACCCACCCTGCGGACCTGGCTCAGGCTACCTTCTTGATGGTGGCCTCCCAGTGTTGAGGGCCCTTCTCCTCTGATTTCCACTCGAATTGGTCTTTCCGCTCCATCATGAACTGATAGTGCAGCGGGCGGGGGTCGTGGTCGTTGATGAGGAGCATGGTGTCTCCTAT
>JAENJB010000097.1 GCA_016844565.1 Dehalococcoidia bacterium | reverse complement strand
AAAACGCTGTCCCTAAACCTTTCGTTTGGACGGCCTCGGTGCAAAACATTCTTTCCAAGGTGCATAAAGCTAACGCAGTGTTAGAGACACTACACTAGCGTCTGTATGAAGCCCACAGTTATCAAGTTCTTTGCGCCGGTCATCGATGTCACTATTAACGCCCTGATGACCGCAGTGGACCAGAAGATGAAGCAGGGCGCTACTCAATTTGTCATTCTCATCTCGTCTCCCGGTGGCAGCGTCTTTCATGGGCTTTCGGCTTACAACTACCTGAAAGGCCTACCTGCAACTATTACTACCCACAACTTCGGGAGTGTAGATTCCATAGGGGTCGTTCTCTTCTGTGGTGGCTCTAGGAGGCTGTCGGTTCCTCAGGCAAGGTTTCTTCTACATGGCGTAAGCGCCGGTTTCCAAAATGAGCGTTTGGAGGAGAAACAGCTTGAAGAGAGACTGAAGGGCTTAAGAATAGATATCGAAAACATCGCTAAGGTCATAGCTTCGAATACTGGCAGGACGGTTCAAGAGGTCACAAACGCCATGCTTGAGAGAACTACACTGAATCCTGACGAGGCTAAGGCGTATGGCCTGGTGCATGACGTCAAGTCTGAACTGTTTGAAGCAGGTTCTGACGTCATATCTATACAATACCAGGAACCACAGAAACAGTAAGGGCGACTGACACTGGCTCATCAGTTCGTTATTATGGACCATTTGGAGATGGTGAAGTAGTCACCTCAATATCTCCCGTCAAGGCAGAGGAAATCGTTAGCCGAGCGCCCGGCCGATGGTGACCGTAGCCGCGCCGGCCAGCACCAGGAGAGCCCCGCCCACCAGGCGCGGAGTGACCTTCTCCAGCCGCCTGAGGAAAAGGTGAGAGCCAAGGATGGTGACCAGCGGTCCGAGGTTGCCCAGGGGTGATACGATGACCACCGGCGCCAGGCTCATGGCGGAGTAGAAAAGAAGGGTCCCCGAGCCCGAGCACAAGCCGGCCACGACGATAAGCCAGAGCTTCCTGCCCGCCTTGGGAAGCGATGAGAGCGTCTCCGGGGGAGGAATCAGTATCAAGGATGCGAAGAAGAGGGATATGGGGGCGCTGGCCAATGGCGGGGCAAGGGTTGTGACTCCCCTCCTTATGAGCAGATTGGCGGCGCTCCAGCAAAGAGCAGCCAGCAACGCGAAGATATAGCCGCGCTTCTTCGACTTGACGCCTGGCGCCTCCCCGCTGGTGATCAGGTAAAGGCCAAGCACTACCCCAAGGGCCCCGGCGGCTGCCGGGATGGTGATTACCTCACCGAGGAAGATGGCTGCCAGGGGGAGGGCGAGCAGTGGCGTGGAGGCGGCGACGGGCGAAGCGCGGGAGGCCCCCACGAGGTGGATGCCGCGGTAGTAGAAGTAGTTTGCGAGGCCGTTGCTAACGATGCCCGTGAGGGCGAACCAGCCGATGGCGAAGAGGGAAAGGGACAGCAACTCTCGCCAGTGAAAGACGAGGCCAACCAGGGCGCTCAGCAAGAAGGCCGAGCCAACGGCAATGAAGCTGCCTGCTCTTGGCGAAATGTATTGAAGGCCTTTTCGGGAAAAAAGCGGCGCCACTCCCCAGGCCAAACTGGCGAGAAGCACCAGCACGATACCCAGCATTGCAGCCTCAGTAGACCCGAACGACTTCAGACATTATAGACCATATAGACCATTTCGGCCCGCGCCTCTCAGCCGGCGGCCCGGCCGATGGTAATGGTGGCGGCGCCGGCGAGCACCAGCAAGGCCCCGAGCACCAGCCGCAGGGTGACCTTCTCCAGCCGCCTGAGGAAAAGATGAGAGCCGGTGATGGCAATAAGCGGCGCCATGTTTCCCAATGGGGACACCACGACCACCGGTGCAAAGCTCATAGCGGAGTAGAAGAGGAGGCTACCGAGACCCGAGCACGAGCCGGCGGCCAGCAGGAGCCAGAGCTTCCGGCGGGCTTGAAAGGCCGTGGATAGCCCCTGCCGGGGAAACAGAACCAGATAGCCCACGAGCAGGGAAATGGGGGTGCCCGCCAAGGGCGAGGCAAAGGTAGTGACCCCTTTCCGGATGAGCAGGGAGGATATGCTCCAGCACAGCGCTGCCAGCAGTGCAAAAATATAGCCCCGCTTCCTGACCTGCTTGTCCCCTCCTCCGCTGCTGGTTACCAGGTACAGGCCGCCCACTACGCCTGTGGCTCCGAAGGCAATCGAGAGGGTGGCATGCTCTCCCAGGAAGAGCATGGCGAGAGGCAGGGAGAGGAGGGGGGCTGCTGCTGCAATGGGCGAGGCCCGCGAGGCGCCCACAAGGTAGATGCCGCGGTAGTAGAAGTAGTTGGCCAGACCGATGCTGATGACGCCTATGAGAGCGAACCAGGCGACCGCGGTGAGGGAGAGGGAGAAAAGCTCCCGCCGGCTGAGAAGGAGGCCGGCCAGGATGCCCACCGAGCAACCGGCGCTATTGGCTACGAAGACACCTATGTTCGGTTGAACGTACTGCAGGCCCTTTCGGGAGAACAACGTGCCGGTCCCCCAGATGAGACTGGCAAGAAGCGCCAGCGTGATGCCTATCATGGCCGCCCTATACTACTTGCTTCGCTACTTGTTTTCAATAGCTGTGGTTCCAGGGAAGCTCCACACGCCCAACACCCTGGACAAGCCCCACCGAAAGTTGGGGTCTTGCGAGAATGGGGGCCCCTGGTCCGGCTGGACAGTACGTGAGCCATGGTTTATGCTAGTCGTTAAGGAGAGTTGATGATGGCCCCGACTCGCACTAAAGGCATTGGCGCAACTGGCGCAAATGCAACTGACAGGAAAGGGGTATTCCCTGTCCAGTGGCTTAAACATGCTGTCGAAAAAGGATGGATTTGGACGGAGAAACCTGACATTCCCCAGGGGAACTTCCAGCCGGCAAGCTTGGACTTACGTCTCGCACAGAGAGCATACAGGCTGAGAGCCAGCTTTCTGCCCGACACCGACTCCGTCGAAAAGAAATTGGACGACTTAAGCATGGGAGTAGTTGACCTGACTGATGGAGGGATTTTGGAAAGGAATCGGCCTTACTTAATCCCTCTAATGGAACATCTCCGGCTGCCGGGGCATATCAAAGCCAAGACGAATCCCAGAAGTTCCACGGGGCGCCTCGATATCTTCACGCGGGTGATAACGGATTGTAGCAACAAGTTTGACGAAATCCGGCCCGGGTACAACGGTAGACTCTACCTGGAGGTGCTTCCTCGAACTTTCACTATCAAAGTGCGAGCGGGCCTCTCACTCAACCAGATCCGGCTAGTGAGGGAGACTTCACGGTGCACCGATGACGACCTCCGCCGTGCTCACCAGGACTCACCAATCCTCTTTGTGCAAGAGGTGCCTGTTCCCACGGAAAGTCTGGCTCTTAATGATGGCCTGTTTCTTGGGGTCGACCTTGCAGGCGACACCAAGCGGCCAGTCGCATACCGTGCAAAGAAGAACAGCCAACTGCTTGATTTGTCCCTGCTGGACGCATATGACCTTGATGACTTCTGGGAGCCCGTTCATGCTGAGCCGAAGCAGCGCATAGTACTGGAGCCTGAGGAATTTTATCTTATCCTATCCGCAGAATGCGTGCGTATTCCTCCCCAGTTCGCAGCAGAGATGGCTGCCTACGATCCGACCAGCGGCGAACTGAGGACCCACTACGCAGGGTTTTTCGATCCTGGCTTTGGGCATGGAGGCAGTCTCAAAGGTACAAAGGCAGTATTAGAGGTACGTGCCCACGATGTGCCTTTCATCCTGGAACACGGGCAGAAAGTGTGTAAGCTTCAGTTTGAGCACATGTGCGCGGTGCCGGAGAAGCTGTATGGTAAGGATGTAGGGTCGTCGTACCATGCTCAGACAAAGACGCTAAGCAAGCACTTTCGCCAAAAGGACAACGGGCAAGGCATCTTGTTTCGTTTGTAGCTGGTAGCGCCGCGTCGAAGTCTTTGGGCCGCCATTGACCAGCTTCCCGGAGCATACCGCCACACCAACCCCCGGGTGATGCCTATCATACGAGTCTTAGAGGTCTAAGATGGAACTCCACTTCTGGCGGACAGTCTTGGTCATTTCCGGGCTGATCGTGATGGCCTCGGGGAACTCGTTCCGCCAGTCAAATGGCCGGCAGGCGTCTATGATCGCCTTGGACTGCACATAGAGGGAGGCCGGCTTCCTTATCATCGGGTCCAGCGGAGTGCTGCGCAGATTGTGGAGAATTTCAATACTCTTCGCCGGGTCGGAGCGCGTGCACAGTGCCCACAGCACCTCCTTCAGGTTGGTGACGTCGATGTCGTCATCCACGACGATGATGTAGCGCCCGGCCATGATGCCCCTCACCGGCAGCGAGGCTGCCAGGAGTCCGGCCTGCCTGGCCTGTCCCGCATATCTCTGCTTGATGGAGATGGCGACGAACATGGCGCCGATGATCTCGTGAGTGCACACCCCCTTCACGTCGGAGATGCCGTTCCTTTTCAGCTCGTTTTCAAACATCACGTTGGAGATGATGCCGTGCGGGTACTCCGTGTCATTCGGGGGCTTGCCGGGGGGAGAGCCAAGCATGATGGGGTTGTTGCGGAAGTAGACCCTCTCGACCTCAATAATAGGGGCTTGAAGAACCCCGCCGGCGTAGTAGCCGGTGAACTCCCCGAAAGGCCCCTCGGCCCTCCGCTTGCCGGGCGGGCACCAGCCCGCCAGCAATATCTCGCTGTCAGCAGGTACGGGAAGCCCGGTTATCTCCTCCTCGATGACCTCCACCGGCTTGCCCCGTATGGCGCCGATGTAGGCATACTCGTCTCCCTCGGGGACGGTCATGGTGGACAGCAGGAACATAAGGGGATGCTGTCCCAGGGATAGGACGATTGGGCATGGCTGCCCCCGGGCATGATAATTCTGGATGTGGAGCTGCCCGTGCTTGCCAGGAGAGATGTGGATGCCCACCGTCTTGGCATCGTGCAGCATCACCCGGTAGGTGCCCAGATTGACCTCTCCGGTGTCCGGGTCCCTGGTGATGACCATGTGGCCGGTACCGATGTAGCGACCGCCGTCCTTCTCATGCCACTTCGGCGTGGGAAAGCGCG
>JAENJB010000096.1 GCA_016844565.1 Dehalococcoidia bacterium | reverse complement strand
TGTCATTGCGAGCGAAGCGAAGCAATCTCATAGCATCTCTTGTGAGATTGCTTCGGCCTCCTTCCCTGCAGGAAGGATGGCCTCGCAATGACAGACAGTGGCGGATTGCTTCGCCCTCCCGACAGGTCGGGATGGGCTCGCAATGACAGGCCGTGCCGGAAGCGGCTATTTTCGAGCTAATGACAGAAGACTACGGCAGTAAAGCCAGGAGCTGCTTCAGTATCCGGGCGGTGGCCCCCCAGATGACCTTTCCTTTATATGTATAGAAGGGCACGGTGACTTCGATGCCTTCCTCTACGCTGACCTCCTCGCGGAAGCTGGCCTTGTCCCGCAGTGCGAGAAGCGGCGCGGTGATGACCTCGGCGATCTCCACCGGGTTGGGCTTGAGAGGATACGGCCAAGGGATAATTCCCACAAACGGGGTGATGTGATAGTGGCTGACATAAGTCAACGTGTCATCCAGCTCGCCCAGCACGGCCACGTCCCGCGGCGCAATCCCCATCTCCTCGTGACACTCGCGGAGAGCGGTCGCCAGCAGTGAGCAGTCCTCCTTCTGGCAAGCGCCGCCGGGGAAGGAAATCTGGCCCCGGTGGTGGGTGAGGTTCTCGGTGCGGCGCGTGAAGAGGACATGGTACTCACCGCCCTGCTTCAGAAGGAGAAGCACGACAGCGGCGGGAAGGTGGGATGACTCAACTATCCTCACCTTGTGGCGCCGGGCGAGTACCCGCCTCAGGTTGTCAGTCATGTCAACCATTTCGGTCTGGCCCAAGCTCCTCCGTCATTGCGAGCCCATCCGCCTCCGGCGGAGGGCGAAGCAATCTCTAGAATCCATCATACAAAAACCCTTCAACCAACTTCTCTTTGTGCTCGTAGATTCTCTTCTTCAGGTCGCTGGTAACACCGGTGTAAGTGGTGGTATTCAGCTCGTTGGCCATGATGTAAACATAGTATAGCTTGTTCATGAGTCACCTGCTGAGATTGCTTCGGCCCCTTTCGCTTCGCTCGGGGCTTCGACTCACGCGTGCCTCGCAAAGACAGTCCTTATTTGATAGGTCTGTGGAACTTGACACCCCCGAACACTACTCTTATAATACGGGAAAACCCGCTCCCGTGTCTCGCTTGCTTCACATTTTAACTACTTCAGCATGTTCAGTCGTTGGTCCTTCATGGCGACAGTATTATGGCGAAGTACATCTTCGTAACTGGTGGCGTGGTCAGTTCGGTGGGGAAGGGCATCAGTGTAGCTTCTATCGGCCGGTTGCTCAAGAGCCGCTCTATTTCCGTCTCCGTACAGAAGCTCGACCCCTACCTCAATGTGGACCCGGGAACTATGTCCCCGTACCAGCACGGCGAGGTCTTCGTCACTCAGGATGGCGCCGAGACTGACCTGGACCTCGGCCACTATGAACGGTTCATCGACATCGACCTCACCGCCGCCTCCAGCGTCACCAGCGGCCAGATCTATACCACTGTGGTGGCGAGGGAAAGGCGGGGCGATTACCTGGGAGGCACCATTCAGGTCGTGCCGCATGTCACTAATGAGATAAAGCGACGTATGCAGGAGGTGGCCCGGCTCTCCGGGGCCGATGTGGTCATCGTCGAGGTCGGCGGCACCGTCGGCGATATCGAGGGCCTGCCCTTCCTTGAGGCCATTCGGCAGATGCGGAAAGATATGGGCCGGGACGGGGTCCTTTATATTCATGTGACCTTCATGCCCTATATCTCCGCCACCGGGGAACTGAAGACCAAGCCCACCCAGCACAGCGTTAACGAGTTGCGCCGCATCGGCATCCAGCCCGATGTCCTCCTTTGCCGTACCGACTATCCCATGGAGGAGCCGGTGAAAGACAAGCTGTCCCTCTTTTGCGACGTGGAGAAGCAGGCGGTCATCCCGCTGCCGACCGTATCAAGCATCTACGAGGTGCCTCTCATTCTGGAAGAGGCCGGCCTGGGCCAGCTCCTGTCGGAGCGCCTCAGCCTCGGTGAGCGTGAGGCAGACCTGGGGGAGTGGCGCCGGATGGTGGAGCGAATGAAGGCGCCCAAGGAGAAGGTGAATATCGCCCTGGTGGGCAAGTATGTCGAGTTCAAGGATGCCTATATCTCAGTGCGCGAGGCCCTGTGCCACGCCGCTTTGTTCCATAATCGGGAGGTGTGCCTCCAGTGGGTATCGTCCGAGGCGCTGGAGCATGACGGGGCCGATCCCGAGGCGTCGGTACTGCGCACCGCGCAGGGCATTCTGGTGCCCGGCGGGTTCGGCGGGCGTGGTATCGAAGGAATGGTCCAGGCAGCCCGCTACGCCCGCAGGGAGCGGGTCCCGTACCTGGGCTTGTGCCTGGGGATGCAGGTATTGAGCATTGAGTTTGCCCGCCATGTGCTGGGCTCGCCGGAAGCTCACTCGACCGAGTTCTTCCCCGAGTCGCCCCACCCGGTGATAGACCTTCTGCCCCAGCAGCGAGGGGTGAGCGAGAAAGGCGGCACGATGCGCCTGGGCGGATACCCGTGCCAGCTGGTGCCCGGCACCAGCGCGGCCCGCGCCTACGGTCTGGATGAGGGCGGCGTGGTCTATGAGCGGCACCGCCATCGCTATGAGTTCAACAATCTCTTCCGCCCGCTCCTCGAGGAGGCGGGCCTGGTAGTCAGCGGCCTCTCACCGGATGGCGAGCTCGTGGAGATCGCCGAGCTCGCGGGCCACCCCTGGATGGTAGCCTGCCAGTTCCACCCGGAGTTCCGCTCCCGGCCCCAGCGGCCCCATCCCCTGTTCCGCGATTTCATCGGGGCGGCCAAAGAGGTGCTCCGGGAGGGGGCGCAGCTACCGCTGGAGACCAACTGAACGAACTGTCATTGCGAGGAGCGTAGTGACGAAGCAATCTCAGGCGTCGAATTATGAAGAGCGGTGGAGATTGCCGCGCCTCCCGGCTGCGCCGGGATGGCTCGCAATGACAGACAACAGGATTTCGTGCTTTGATATTAGAAATCTCGTTTCCTTATTAGAGGAAGGCAGGAGGACAACTTGACCACAAATTCTGACCAATCCGCGACTTCGCCGGCGCCGCCGCCGGAGCGTCCTAATGGCCGCCAGTGGGGAGGTGCCATGGATAACACTCACACCATAACTGGCCTGGAGGCCAGAACGAGGGAAGAGCTCCTGGACATGGCCCGCGAGGCGGGACTCCAGGGCCTCGGAGGCCTGCGCAAGCAGGAGCTGGCCATGAAGCTGCTCCAGACCCAGGCCGAGCAACAGGGGTTCGCCTTCGCAGGTGGCATACTGGACATCATGCCCGAAGGCTACGGCTTTCTTCGCCAGGATAACCTGATGCCCGGCGTCAACGATGTCTACGTCTCCGCCTCCCAGGTCAGGCGGCTCGGCATGCGCTCCGGCGACGGAGTTTCCGGCCAGATAAGGCCGCCTAAGAGCGGCGAGAAGTACCAGAGCCTGGTGCGGGTGGAGGTCATCAACGGCCTCGACCCGGAGCAGTCCCGCAGCCGCCCCCACTTCGGCGCTCTAACCCCTTCCTTTCCCAACCGCCTCCTCAACCTGGAGACGACCTCCAGCAACCTGTCCGTCCGTCTGCTGAACCTCATCGCTCCTATCGGCCGCGGCCAGCGCGGCCTTATCGTATCGCCCCCCAAGGCGGGCAAGACCATCCTCCTCAAGAACATCGCTAATGCCATAGTGACCAACTACAACGATGTCCACCTCATGGTCTGCCTCATCGGCGAGCGGCCGGAGGAGGTCACCGACATGAAGCGCTCCGTCAAAGGGGAAGTGGTGGCCGCCACCTTCGATGAGCCGGTGGAGACCCACACCCGGGTAGCCGAGCTGGCCCTCGACCGGGCGAAGCGCCTGGTGGAGATCGGCAAGGATGTCGTCATCCTGCTCGATGGCATCACACGGCTCACCCGCTCCTACAACCTGGCTGTCCCGCCCAGCGGGAGGACCCTTTCGGGTGGCATCGACCCGGCGGCCCTCTACCCGCCCAAACGCTTCTTCGGCGCCGCACGCAACGTTGACGAGGGCGGCAGCCTGACCATCATCGCCACTTGTCTCGTCGATACCGGCAGCCGCATGGACGAGCTCATTTACGAGGAGTTCAAGGGCACCGGCAACATGGAGCTGCACCTGGACCGCCGCCTGGCGGAGAGGCGCATCTTCCCGGCTATGGACATCACCCGCAGCGGCACCCGGCGCGAGGAGTTGCTGCTGGACGAGGCCACTCTGAAACAGGTCTGGCTGCTGCGGCGCATGATGAGCATGATAGCCTCCGATTCCATCAACTCGACCGACGCGGTGGAGCGGGTCCTCGACCGCCTGTCCAAGACCCGCACCAATGCCGAGTTCCTGGGCTCTCTCAAAGAGGTGTAGGACCCACGAGGTTGTCATTGCGAGCCCTTCGACAGGCTCAGAGCCTGTCCTGAGCATGCCGAAGGAGTAAACTCCGCGAAGCAATCCGCCCGCCATGACATACAGTCGGCGGTCAAGGGGCTCAGGGAACGGTTGTGTTATAATTCTGACGAGAAATAGGAGCGAGGTGGAAGGTATGGAGAAAGCGCCAACAGCCTATATTGCTGTTGATGTTGTCGTCACCAAAGAGGGCAACCAGTACAGCGCTTGGTGCCCGGATTTGGATATCGCTAGCTGTGGCGACACCCCCGAGGATGCCATTGAGAATCTGCGTGATGCCATGGATCTCTACCTGAGTGCGCTGGAGGAAGAAGGAGAACGGGAGAAGGTGTTTGAGGACAAGGGCATCAGAATTGTGCATGCTGACGAGCCCGTAGTTCCCACCTCGTTCGTTACCCAGTATCGGCAGAAGATACCGGTTTCCACATAGCTCATGGCTATGAGGCTTCTGAGTAGCCACGAGTTGATTTCGGCCTTGATGAGGGATGGCTTCGTCGCCAGAGGGAAGTCTGCACGGGGAAGTCACCAGGTCTTCAGAAAAGGAATCTCTGACGGGGCCCGAATTACAGTGGTGCCGCTGGGCAGGAAGGAAATCCCCCGAGGCACATTGAGAAGCATCCTGCGACAGGCAGGGCTAACCGAGACACAGCTTGCGGTACTGCTCAAGTAATTGAGCCGAGTTCCTGAGCTCGCTGAAAGA
>JAENJB010000011.1 GCA_016844565.1 Dehalococcoidia bacterium | reverse complement strand
AAGGCCTTCATCCCTCACGCGACGTCGCTGCGTCAGGCTTTCGCCCATTGCGCAAAATTCCTTGCTGCTGCCTCCCGTAGGAGTCGGGGCCGTGTCTCAGTCCCCGTCTGGCTGTCCGTCCTCTCAGACCAGCTACCGATCCTCGCCTTGGTAGGCCATTACCCTACCAACTAGCTAATCGGACGTAAGCCCCTCCTGGAGCGGGCTGATTGCTCAACCCCTTATTAGTAGGAATCTACTCCTACCACTTCATGCGGTATTAGCCCACCTTTCGGCGGGTTATTCCCCACTCCAGGGCAGGTCACTTACGCGTTATTCAGCCGTTCGCCACTGCCCGACTTGCGTCGGGCCGTTCGACTTGCATGCATTATGCGCGCCGCCAGCGTTTATCCTGAGCCAGGATCAAACTCTCCAAAAGAATTTAATTCAGGCTTGAACTTTTCCTTCCACTATCTAATTGTTAAGGTGCCATCGCAAATGAGCAACGTATTATAGCCCCGCCTAACCGGCACTGTCAAGGACGTTCCCCGCGCCTTCATCGGGCGCTCCTGACATCCGACAGCCACCTTCGTCGGGCAACGCCTCACTCCCCTCCCCACCTACATACATTATAAACCTATTTCGGGGAGTTGACTAGCCTTACCAATAACCCTAAAATGCATTGAAGCTACGTGACAGATCATAATATGTGTTTAAGGAGGAGGCCCATGCCACGAGAGATTATCCACAGCGATGAGCTACCCCGTCCCCCCGGCTGCTACTCATACGGGACAAAGGTACGAGGCGGCACGCTTCTTTTCATGGGAGGCGCCATCCCCCTGGACAAGAACGGAAAGCTGGTAGGTGAGGGCGATATGAAAGCCCAACTTACTCAGACCATCGATAACATTCGCCTCGCCCTGAAGGCCGCCGGGGCCACCCTGTCCGATATAGTCAATGCCCGTATCTTCACCACCAATATTGAGGCCCTGCTACCCTTGCAGGAATGGCGCTGCCAGCAGTTCCCGGAACTGTTCGGGCGACAACCTGGAGACGAGACGGCCCCGTCGGCCACCATGATTGAAGTGAAGCGGCTTTTCGACCCCAGGGCGCTGGTGGAAATCGAGGTCTTCGCCCACGTAAAGTAACGAAGTATGACATCAATCATCAAGCCACCCCCGGCCCTCGCGGTGTCCCGGACACGCGAGACGACTCTCAGTCTGTAGAAAGGAAAACAGAGTGAAATTCGAATACCTGTTCCGTCCCGGCAAGATCGGAAGGATGGAGATCAAGAACCGGATAATCAAGTCCCCTCTGAGCCTCTCCATCGCTACCTACAACGGCGATATCACGCCCAAGATAATCGCTCACTACAGGGAAATGGCCAAGGGGGGCGCTGGCCTGGTGATAATGGAAGTAACGTACATCACCGAGAAAGGCTCGCAGGGCTCCCCGTGTGCCGTCGCGCTCTGGAACGATGAGTTCATCATGGGGCACGCTTTCGTCACCGAGGCCATCCATGCCTGGGGAGCCAGGGCCGGCATTCAGCTCGGCCATAACGGGAGACAGAAGAGGTTGCTCACCAAGCCTCCCATAGTCGCTCCATCTCGCGTGCCCTACGAAGCCTCGCTCGCTGCCGGAGGTGGCATCCCACTGGAGTTGACGACTGAAGAGGTACGCCAACTATCCAAGGATTGGGCGGCCGCAGCCAGGAGAGCCAAGATCGCCGGCTATGATTTGATAGAGATTCACGGCGCCAGCGGTTATCTGCTTACAGAGTTCATCTCCCAGCTCACCAACAAGAGGAACGACATGTACGGCGGAAGCCTCAAGAACCGCATGC
Source organism: Dehalococcoidia bacterium (assembly GCA_016844565.1). Classification (GTDB taxonomy): domain Bacteria; phylum Chloroflexota; class Dehalococcoidia; order JAENJB01; family JAENJB01; genus JAENJB01. The sequence goes on along the minus strand of JAENJB010000011.1, from coordinate 12,669 downwards.
GGTTTCCCCTGGAGGTGGTCGCAGGCGTTCGAGAGGCCATCGGCCCTGACATGCCCATAAGCTATCAAGTCTGCGCCGAAGAATTTGAATCGGGCGGCATTGAGCTGGAAGAAACTGTAGAGTTCGCTAAAGAGCTGGAAAAGGCCGGGGTGGACATCATCCACGTTTCCGGCGGCACCCACACCACCATGCACATGAACATCCCAACCATGTATCAGCCCTATGGACTGCATGTGCCCGCTGCCGAAGCCATCAAGAAGGTAGTGAAGGTCCCGGTAATCGGCCACGGCGCTATCCCCAACCCCCAATACGCGGAGGACATATTGAAAGCGGGGAAGGCAGATTTTATCTCCTGGGGTCGCCAGTTCTTAAGTGATCCTGCCTGGCCCAGGAAAGCGCAGGAGGGACGTGTGGAGGATATCCGCCCCTGTATCCGATGCCTCGATGGCTGCCTAGAGAGATGGATCGGCACCCGCTGCTCGGTCAATGCCGCTGTGTGCTGGGAAGATGAGCGTACGGACGAGGTGTACCAGCGGGAGGCTAAGCTGAATACCGAGAAGCGCAAAATCGCTGTCATCGGCGGCGGCCCCGCCGGTCTGGAAGCCGCCCGGGTGGCCGCCCTCAGGGGCCACCAGGTGACCCTGTACGAGATGAGGGAACTCGGCGGCATGCTGATCGAGGACTCCGTGCCCGAATTCAAGAAAGACCTGCGTCCATTGACCGCCTACCTGGCCACGCAGATGAAGAAGCTCGGTGTGCACGTGGTTAAGAGGCAGGCGACCAAAGAGACCATCCAGAAAGGTGGCTTCGACGCCGTCATCGTAGGTACCGGCGCCAACCTCATTATCCCTCAGGTGCCGGGAGTGGACAAGCCCATAGTGACCGATATCTTCGAGGTCTACCGCAGCAAGGGCAAAGGGGTGGGGGAGAAGGTGGTCATCATAGGCGACGGCATGACCGGCTGCGAGCTGGCGCTCTATCTGGCCCAGATGGGAAAGAAGCCGATCGTCACCGGCTTTCGCGGCTCCATGGCCGAGGTGGCTGCCGAAGGCGGCCGCGCTCCTCGGGCCGTTCTCCTCGACATGCTGAAAAAGCGCGAGGTCCCCATACGTTTCGGCCTGGTCCTCATCGAGGTAACCGATAACAGCGCCGTCTTCGTCGACCGCGTGGCCAGGAAACACATCCTGGAAGCGGACACCATCGTGCTCGCCACCGGGCTTACTCCCGAGACGAAGCTGGCCGAGGAGCTGGAGAAAGGCCAAATCCCGGTCTACAGAGTAGGGGACTGTGTGAAACCACGACGCATTTACGATGCCATTCACTCCGGCCATGATGTCGGAGCCAGACTATAACTGTCGCTTACGTTTGCTGTCAGAGAGAGCCCGTTCAGGAGAACGGGCTCTCTCCTTATTCATCTCTTCTTACCATGAAATAGCTCGCTGCCGGCCCCCGGGTAAACCACTCGTTCCGAAGGCGGAGTTCGCTTTGTTACCTTCGGCCAGGCCTCGAGTCGCGGCTCCGCTCCTTCCTGGGTTATCCGGGATACAGCCTGGTCTCTAATCTGCGGCTCTTTCCTGATGTCAATGCCCTCTACGTTATGCGAGAACTCAATCGGAATACCATTCGGGTCGTGAGCGTAGATGGAGTGGATGAATCCATGGTCGATCATATCAGATACCGGGAATCCGGCGGCTTCGAGCTTGTCTTTCAAGTCCCACAAGTCCTCCTCCCTCTCCACTCCAAACGAAACATGGTCGAAGATGAAAGGCCCCTTCACCGGCCTGCCGTGTTCCTTATTCGGCACAGCTTCAACGCCGGACCATTCGAAGAAGGCTATCAAGTCGGTCTCAGAAATCTGGAGGAAGTAATGCCGGTAGCCAGCTCGACCAAGCCCGGCGACCAGCCGCATTCCCAGCAGGTCCCTCCAGAAACGAATGGTCCTGTCCATGTCACCGGTTGCCATAGCCAGGTGGTTCACTCCGTTGAACTTGACCATGGTATGTACTCCTCCATCGCAGTCGACAGCTCTAATATGACCAGTGTACGGGAAGTAATAGAACAGGTCAACCTTTCCTGTTTAGAGAAAACTCAATTTCTCATCTAATCTCCGTATCCTCTTCACAATTCCTTCAAACTGCTCTGGTAGGTTATACTAGAATAGGTAAAAGGCTGAGGAAAACTCAACGGACCCGGAGGGAAGGAACATCGAGGGCAGAATACTGATTGTCGAGGATGAGACGAAGATCGTCGAGCTGCTCGAAGCCTATCTCAGGAGAGATGGCTTCCAGGTGGTAGCAGCCGGCGACGGCCGAGCGGCTCTGGCCGTCGCGCGACGGGACAAGCCCGACCTCGTCCTCCTCGACCTCAATCTTCCCGGCGTGGACGGATTGGAGGTGTGCCGCACGATAAGGAAAGAATCCGGGGTGCCCATTATTATGCTCACCGCCCGCGGCGATGAGGGAGACAAGCTCATCGGACTCGAACTGGGAGCCGACGACTACATCACCAAGCCCTTTAGCCCCCGTGAGGTGGTGGCCCGGGTCAGAGCGGTGCTCCGGCGTTCCCGGGGCGAGCCCGCGCAACCCGAGCAACTCAGCGTCGGCGCTCTGCTCATCGACCACGCCCGTCACGAGGTGCGTTGCCATGGAACGCCAGTGGCACTCACCCCCACCGAGTTCGACCTTCTATTGACCCTGGCGCAGAACCAGGGCCGGGTATACACCCGCCTGCAACTCCTGGACAAGGTGCAGGGCATGGCATACGAGGGCTATGAGCGCACCGTGGATGCCCACATCAAGAACCTGCGACAGAAGCTAGAAGCGGTGGCCGGGGAAGGGGCCTGCCGTATAGCCACCATCTACGGAGTCGGCTATAAGTTCGAGCCTGACCGAAATGAACACCCTGACACTTAAACTGAGCCTGGCCTTCACCCTGGTAGTCCTGATAGCCATCGGTATCATGGCGTTCCTCGTCAACCGGGCTACGACTAGCGAGTTCGGCGCCTACCTGTCCCATCAGCAGGCCATGGGAGGCATGATGGTACCCGGAATGGGAGGAATGATGGGCTTTATCGGAGAGGCAGAGAAAGGCTTTCTCGATTCCCTGAACCGCTGGCTCATAGTATCGGGTCTGGTGGCCGGCGGGCTGGCCTTCCTCATCGGCCTGGCGCTGGCGCGGCAGATCTCGTCACCCCTGCGTCTGCTGGCCGCCGCCGCCCGGCGCATCGCCACCGGCGACATGACCGCGAGGGTGAAAGTGCGGTCCAAAGACGAGGTCGGCCAGCTTTCGCTGGACTTCAACGACATGGCCGATGCCCTGAGCCGCAACCAGCAACTGCGCCGGCAGATGACCGCCGACATCGCCCACGAACTGGGCACCCCTCTCTCCGTGATCCAGGGCAACCTGGAGGCCATGCTCGATAGCGTGATACCCCTCACTCTTGAGCAGGTCGCCTCCCTCCACGACCAGACCCTGCTCCTCTCCCGCTTGACCTCCGACCTGCGCCAGCTCTCCCTGGCCGAGGCCGGACATCTCAAGCTCAACCGCTCGCCCACCGACCTTACCTCGCTCGTCCAGCACGCCGTCGAAGCCATGCAACCTTCGGCCAGGACCGCAGGGCTCTCTCTCACCTTATCCCTGCAGACCGGGCTGCCAAGGACCGTGGCCGACCCGGACCGCATCGCTCAGGTCGTCCACAACCTGCTTACCAACGCTATCCGATACACATCTGAAGGAGGGCGGATTCTGGTCAGCGTAGAAATGAAAGGAAGGGACCTGCTCCAGGTCTCGGTCTCCGATACTGGCAGCGGCATTCTTCCCGAAGACCTGCCCCGCATTTTCGACCGCTTCTACCGCGCCGACCACTCCCGCACCAAGGCGACCGGCGGCGCAGGGCTCGGCCTGGCCATTGCTCGCGAGATAGTGAACGCCCATGGCGGCCGCATATGGGCCGAGAGCCAGCCGGCCAGGGGAAGCACCTTCTTCTTCACCCTGCCCGTTTCGTCCTCCTCTTGACTTGCCACTTGGTACTGAGATTGACTAAGGGCACCGGGCCGTATATATTTGGCTGGTCATGTCAGGTCCACTCTTGACCGGGGCCCTTCTGTCATTGCTGGGGGCGCTCTTCTTCGGCTTCAACAACCTCGCAACGCGCCGGGCAGTGATCCGGGTCAAGGACACATCCCCCGGTGTCGCGCTGAGCGTCTTCGTCTCCGTGCCCGCTGTCCTTGCTGTACTCGTGCTAACGGGCAAGCTCAGCGACCTGGTCCGCTTTCCCTGGCATGGTTACCTTTGGCTGATCGGAGCGGGCATAATTCACTATTACCTGGGGCGGTCCCTCAACTATCGAAGCGTCCAGCTGGTTGGTGCGAATCTCACCGGCATTCTGCGCCGCAGTTCCCCCCTGATGGCCGTCTTCCTCGGAGTGGTCGTCCTCCACGAGACAGTCACCGGCACAATGCTCATCGGCCTCCTCCTCATTCTGCTGGGCGTGGGGCTGGTGGGCTGGACACCCTGGCAGCCGCGAGGCGGCAAGAACTCGTTCCTCCAGATCGGCCCCAAAGTGGTACTGCTGGGGATGGGAGCGGGGGTCTGCTACGGCATCAGCCCACTGATGATCAAAATGGCACTGAACAGCTACTCGGCGCCACTGGCCGCCGTCTTCATTACCTTCATTGGGGCGGCTGCCGTCTTCGCCGTTTCCAGCATGGTGGGCCGCAAGAGGGCAGAGCTGTTCACCATGGAAAAGACCACTTTCTGGTGGTTTGTAATCAGCGGCCTGGTCGTGGTACTGGCCCAGGTGTCCCGCTTTCTCGCTCTCAGCATGGCACCCATCAGCATCGTCTCCCCGCTCTTCGATACCAGCCCGATAATGGTCGTCATCCTGTCCTTCTTCTTCAACCGCAAGCTGGAGGTTTTCTCTAAGTCAATTGTCTTCAGCGCCATCATGGTGGTTATCGGTTCGCTGTTTCTCATCGGGGGCTAACACCCAACCACGCCTGACCCGGGGGAGATGACTCATCCCCTGACTCACATCCATCACCGCGGAATGCGGAAGCTGACGAAAAGAGCTACTTCCTCGAAGCCGAACGGGGACGAAGAGCCCCCGCGGCGCTGTCTCTTTTCAGACTCTGCTCAATTTCCCCGCGGAACTGCTCAACCCGAAGGCTGAAGGCGCGCACCAGGCCAAAGCAGCCAGCCAGCATCATACTGCCGTACGGAGTCGCAAAATACGGCTTGAGCCTGGAGCCGGACATCAGGTTTCGCTGTGGGCCGGTTACAGTCACGAAAGGAACCGATTGTTCGCCCCGCGACACCCAGGCGCCATGACCGTCGGCGGCAAAAACATCCTCATTGGTGAGCGTACCCGCGACCAGTTGCCGGACCAGGCTGTCCGTCTTTCGCGCATTGAGCAGGCCGGTATGATGCTCGAAGAAGCCCAGCACCTTGCCATCCGAGATGTGGAAGGCCAGGGTATGAAAATTACCCATGTTGAGGGTAACCAAACGCTCCTCGACGGCCACGCGCCGGTCCTCGAGAGCCCCCAAAGCGGCCGCCGGACCGGTGTCCATCAGCACCAGAGGCACGCCGTCGAATGAAAGACTGCCCGCCACTGCCTTCATGCGGGTGAGATACGAGGGAATCTCCTCCGCCTTATAGCTCATGGCGATCAACTCGTTCCTCTGGTTCATCAGGTTCCTGAGATGTTCGAACCGGAAGAAACGGTCGCTCTTCCCCTTCGGAGCAACGCCGTGGTCAAGCACACCCACCGCCAGACCCTCGAATATTGGTTCGATACCGAACAAACGGAAGGAGACGAGGATGGCGGCCAAGTCGATGTCCTTGAGCTCAATGCGTTGCGCCCGCCTGATCTTCTTTGCCTCATCCGCTGACACCAGCTTTACCCCCAACTCGACCACCCTATCCAGGTCATCGTCGAAGCTGACGGCGGCCTCCGGGGTGGAATAGACCTTCAGCCCGGCCTTCAGATGGTCCTGCAAGGCCCAGAAGGACGGCCCGCCGCCGGCGTTCACTCCCGTGAAGACTACGGGCCGTCTTTCAGCCGTAGCCTCCTTAATCTGCCACGAAACGATGGTCGTCGGCGAAGGCATGATCATATTGAAGCAGTTCTCCACCAGTCCCCCGGTGTCGAAGAGCAGGATATCCTGGGTGTGCCCCCCCACATCAATCGCCAGAAGGCGCATCTACCTCACCTCCTCTCTCTTCATATAGGACCTCAGAGCCTCCGGCACCTGCACCGAGCCGTCAGCTTGCTGGTAGTTCTCCAGCACCGCAATGAGCATCCGGGGCAGGGCCAGGCCGGAGCCATTCAGGGTGTGTACGAACTGGACTCCAGCGCCGGCCCGGGGCCGATAGCGGACATTGGCGCGGCGGGCCTGGAAATCCCCGCAATTGCTGCACGAGCTTACCTCCAACCACTCGCCGCAACCAGGCGCCCACACCTCGATATCGTAGGATTTCATAGCGGCGAAGCCGAGGTCGCCGGTACAGAGCTGCACCACGCGGTAGGTAAGGCCGAGTCTCTGGCACACATCCTCGGCATCTCTCACCATCCTCTCCAGTTCGTCATCCGAGCTGGACGGCTCGACAAACTTATACATCTCAACCTTGTCGAACTGGTGACCGCGCTTGATACCCCGAATATCTTTGCCGGCAGCCATCTTCTCACGGCGGAAGCACGCAGTGTAAGCCACATAATAGCGGGGCAGGCTACCCGGAAGCAGGATCTCATCCCGGTGAAGGTTTGTCAGCGGCACCTCCGCGGTGGGAACAAACCACAGATCGTCCTCCGCATCATGGTACAGGTTATCGGCGAACTTAGGCAGGTTACCCGACCCAACCATGCACTCACGCTTGACCATGAAAGGAAGGTAGAATTCGGTATAACCGTGTTCCTGAATGTGAAGGTCGAGCATGAAGGTGATGAGGGAACGCTGCAGGTGGGCGCCCTCACCCCTGAGAACGTAAAAACGGCTGCCCGAGAGCTTCACGCCACGTTCGAAATCGATAATTCCCAACCTCTCTCCCAGCTCCCAGTGGGGCAAGGGGGAGAAACTGAACTCCCTTGGCTTGCCCGATGAACGCAGCACGATATTCTCGCTGGCGTCGCGACCCACGGGCACACTAGCGTGGGGAATGTTAGGCAGGCGCAGCAGCAAGTCCTTGAGTTTCTCCTCGAGAGCGGTAGCCCTCCCATCTGCATCCCGAATCTGGTCGCCAAGCTGCCGCATCTCTACCAGGAGCGACTCCGGCTTCTCTCGCATCTGGCCCAGGTCACGGCTCACCGATTTGTGCCGGTGCCGCAGCTCATCCGTCGCCGCCACCAGACGGCGACGCTCTTCGTCCAGAGCCAAGAGTTCGTCCAGCGGAACAGAAATCTGACGGCGCTCCAGCGCCTGCCGCAGGACTTCCGGGCTCTCGCGGATCAACTGAAGGCTGAGCATGCCAAGCTGCCTCCTTACTCCTTCATCTTTAGCAACCCAAGCTGTCATCGCGAGTCCCGATCCGTCGGGACGAAGCAATCTCATCCCGCATCGGGGATTGCTTCGCTCGCAACGATAAACTAAACAACCTCTATTCCTTCGTCCTTAGCTGAGGGAAAAGAATAACATCACGGATTGATGATTGGCCCGTCAGCAGCATGACCAGGCGGTCCACTCCCATGCCCAGACCACCGGTCGGCGGCATCCCGTATTCCAAAGCAAGAAGGAAGTCCTCATCTGGGAGCTGGACCTCCTCATCACCGGCCTCCCTCTCCTTCTGCTGCTCGGTGAAGCGTTCTCTCTGCTCCAGCGGATTGTTGAGCTCTGTGAAGGCGTTGGCGATCTCCATGCCACCACAGAAACCTTCGAAGCGCTCCACGAAACGGGGATCATCCGGCTTCCTTTTGGCCAGGGGAGACATCTCCACGGGATAGTCCAGGAGGAAGGTGGGCTGGATGAGATGCGGCTGAACAAAGGCATCGAGGATGTCATCGATCAGTTTCCCCCGGCTCTTGGCAGGGTCGGCGGTCATCCCCATCTGCTCCATCTTCGCCCGCAGCGAAGCGGCGTCATGATAGTCTTCAAAATCCAGGCCCGCCCCCTCTTTCACGGCCTCCCGAAGGCTAACGCGCCGCCAGGGTGGCTCAAGATCGATGGCCTGTCCGTTGAACTCAATTCTGGTCCCGCCGACCACATGACAAGCGACGTGGGCCACCAGTTCCTCGACCATGCTCATTACCTGATTGTAATCGGCATAGGCCTCATAGCTCTCCATAATGGTGAACTCGGGGTTGTGACGGGCGGAAATGCCCTCATTGCGGAAAGCGGGGCCGATCTCGTACACCTTGTCGAATCCCCCGATGATAAGCCTCTTTAGATGCAACTCCAGGGCAATCCGCAGGAAGAGGTCCTGGTCTAGAGCCTGGTGATGAGTGATGAAAGGCCGCGCGGTCGCCCCACCCGCCCGAGGCTGGAGTACCGGTGTCTGCACCTCCAGAAAGCCACGGCTATCGAAAAAAGACCTCATGGCGGAGACGACTTTGCTCCTCTTGCGGAAGACGTCCCGCACCTCGGCATTTGATATTAGGTCCAAATAGCGCTGGCGATAGCGCTTCTCCACGTCCACCAGGCCATGCCACTTCTCGGGCAAAGGCTGAAGCGACTTGGCCAGCAGGCTGAAGTCAACCACATCGAGCGTTATTTCACCGGTCCTGGTGCGGATAAGCCGGCCTCTTGCACCTAGGATGTCGCCGATGTCCAGGACCTTTGCAAACTCGTAGTGCTCCAGCCCCACAAGGTCATTCCGCAAAAGCAACTGAATCCTGCCTGAGCCGTCCTGCAAGTCCAAGAAGAGCGCCTTACCCATGGAGCGCTGCGCGGTGATGCGGCCTGCAAGGCTCACCTGGGCAGGCTGGTCACCGCCCGTCTTTTCCTGCTCGGCCAGGAGCGCCTTGGCCCCTTCACTAGTATGGGTGCGTTGATAGCGAGGCGGATAGGGGTCTATTCCAGAGGCACAAAGCCGGTCCAGCTTATCCAGCCGCTGCTGTGGAATGCGCTCCAGAGGGGCGGTCATTTCTAGCTGATGTCAGTGATCACGAGCTTGAGCTTGCCTGCCGGTACATGGACCTCCACCACATTACCCTTCTTCCTGCCCAGCAAGGCTTTGCCGACTGGCGATTCATTGGAGATCTTTCCATCGTTAGGGCTGGCCTCGGCACTGCCAACAATAGTAAAGAACTCCAGCTTGCGGTCTTGATTGTAAAGAGTGACGCGAGAGCCCAGCTTGACACGGTCGGGACGGGCTGTCTCCTCCTCGATAATGACAGCATTCTTGAGCTGGGTCTCAAGGGTGAGGACTCTGCCTTCAATAAACGCCTGAGCGTCCTTGGCATCATCGTACTCGGCGTTGTTCTCGGTGCCACCCACCTCTTTGGCCCTGTAGATTCGAGAGGCGATCTCCTGGCGGCGGGTAGAACGCAGGGACTCGAGCTCAGCCTCCACCTTGGACAGCCCTGCCTGAGTAAATAAGAACTGTCGTTGTGCCATAATCCACTCCCCCTGACAAATGTAAAAAGACTGAGGGCATCAGCACCCTCAGTCAGACCATGCTAATGAAAGAATCGAAAGGAAAATTATACTTCATCCTCCTCCCCATTGCAAAGACGAGATGCCTGTCCCGCGTTGATGCAGCATTGACATGGCATGCCATATGGGAAGAAGAAAAACCAGGCATGATTACCAAGAACACACGGCCATAGGACCCACGACCCCTAAGCCGAGTTTCGATTTACTCGGGCGGTATCAACCCTTCGAGAGCTGTCCCCGGATCTCCCCGCTGGGATTCTTTGAAGTATGGACATTGACGTAAGCGTTGCCCGCCGTTATCTCCGAGAACAAGTCATTCAGACTCTTCCCTGCCAAGGGCCCTACCAGGTTCGCAGCGGTAAAGGTGCCGGTGGCGAGCTTGCCGTCAGATTTGCCCAGAATCAGCTTGGCCGGTGATGCGGACGGATAGAGCCACACTACTGGTGTACCGTTCTTGCCCGCTGCTGCCAGATGAATATGGGCCATCGTGACATCCATAATATTAGAAACCTTAACTTCAAACTCGGCCTGTGTCATGGCGCTATTGAATTTCACCGTGGCCTCGCCCTTTGCTTCGGTGACTACAGGGGGAACCTCCTGAACACCGTCCAGCTTGGCTGAGAAACTCTTACCTCCAGCACCACAGGCAGTGCTCAAAACAGTGAGAAAAGCAACCAGCACCAAAATAGTCCCATAAAATTTCCCCAATTCGTCCCTCCCTTCTTAAGTCTATGAGTCAATTGAGGATAACCAATACTAACCGCCATGTCAATAGGGTGTACGGCATGTATCCGAACGAGATCAAGACGGCTTCGAGGGAGCCTCCTATTCACTGGAGCGGCGAGTTGAAGTGGGAAATGCCATTTTGTACAGTTCTGGCAAGAAGGAGGAAGGATATTAGATCGTTTAGCAACCCACCGCCCTTTTCTGTCATTGCGAGGGCAAAGCCCGAAGCAATCTCATATGGCACTAATGGCTCAGAGATTGCTTCGCCCTCCCGACAAGTCGGGATGGGCTCGCAATGACAGAACTGCATTAGTAAACAACATTAGGAAGGATATCGATGAAGAAGCTCTGGGTGTTAGCTTTGCTCATAGCCTATCCTACCAGTATCAGCCTGTGCGAAGACAGCATGCTATAATGAAACCGATGGTCGATAGACTAGCAGTTGCCTTAGCAACTTACATAGTGTGAGGCAGATTAGCAATATTAGATGAAGGATAATCAGGTAGAATGCAATGGAAAAGAAGTATAAATACATACGTTTCTTCAAGGAAGTCGGGGTTGATGATGTCGCGCTAGTAGGAGGCAAGACATCTTCCCTGGGGGAGATGTATCGCAAACTCACTCCGCAGGGGGTAAAAGTGCCCAATGGCTTTGCCATCACTGCCGATGCCTATCGTTATGTTCTCGATAAGGCCATTGCCTGGGATGCCCTGCACAAAGCCATGGAAGGTATTGATGCGGACAACATGGCTGACCTGGCAAACCGCGGCAAAGAAGCACGGGCGATTGTCTATGGGGCTCCACTGCCAGGTGACCTGAGGCAAGAGATCCTCGACGCTTACCATTCTCTCCAGGACGAGTACGGGCACGACCTGAGCGTGGCGGTGCGAAGCTCCGCCACCTCAGAGGACTTGCCCAACGTCAGTTTTGCCGGCCAACACGAGAGCTACCTCAACATATTCGGTGATGAGTTGCTTCTAGACTCCTGCAAGCGCTGCTTTGCCAGCCTTTTCACGGACCGCGCCATTCACTACCGTATTGACCAGGGCTTCGATCACTTCAAAGTGTACCTATCCATCGGAGTCATGAAGATGGTGCGCTCAGATATGGCAGCCAGTGGCGTTATATTCTCATTGGACACAGAGTCAGGTTTCCGCGATGTAGTGTTCATAACCGGCGCCTATGGGCTCGGTGAGAATGTGGTTCAGGGTGCAGTGGATCCGGACGAGTTCTATGTCTTCAAGCCAACTCTGGAGCAGGGTTACCGGAAGATCCTGCGGCGCGTGCTCGGCAGCAAAGAAATCAAAATGGTTTACCGCGAAGGAGGGACCCGCGAGGCCATCCGTAATGTTCCCACGCCTAAGGCTGACCGCGAGCGTTTCTGTATCTCCGATGAAGAGGCACTCATTCTGGCGGACTATGCGGTCAAGGTGGAAAAGCATTATAGCCAGAAAGCGGGGCACCCTTTACCTATGGATATGGAGTGGGCTAAGGATGGCAAAGATAGACAACTTTATATGGTCCAGGCACGACCCGAAACTGTTATCTCTCAGAGGCAGGCAAACATCCTTGAAGAGTATATACTTCAGGGGACCGGAGAGGTTTTGGCAACGGGCCGCTCCGTCGGCGAAAAAATTGCCAGCGGTACAGCTCATAATATTTTAGATTCTGCCCACCTTTCTGAATTCAAGCCTGGTGAAGTCCTGATAACCGATACCACAACTCCGGATTGGGAACCAATAATGAAGACAGCAGCAGCCATTGTCACCAACCGGGGCGGACGCACCTGTCACTCGGCAATAGTCAGCCGGGAGTTGGGCATACCCGCTGTAGTGGGAGCCGAAAATGCCACTTCCAACATTCATAGTGGTGAAAAGGTGACCGTCTCCTGCGCTGAAGGGGATGTTGGTAAGGTGTACCGAGGTGCGGTTCCCTTTATGGTGAATAAAACGGACCTTAGCGCTATACCGCGCCCGGCTACTGAGATAATGATCAACCTGGGTAATCCGGAACTTGCCTTCAAGACAAGCTTCATTCCCAATGACGGGATAGGCCTGGCCCGCATGGAGTTTATCATCAATGAATATATTAAGGCCCACCCCATGGCACTGATACATCCGGAAAAAGTCACTGATACCAAGCAGCGGGCGGAGATAGAGCGCCTTACGCAGGGTTATCAACAGCCCGCAGAATTCTTTATTGAGCGGCTGTCTGAGGGTGTCGGCACCATTGCTGCTGCTTTTTATCCCAAACCGGTGATAGTGCGGATGTCAGACTTTAAAAGCAATGAGTACGCCAGCCTCTTGGGCGGGAAATTCTTTGAGCCTGACGAGGACAATCCGATGCTGGGCTTTCG
>JAENJB010000095.1 GCA_016844565.1 Dehalococcoidia bacterium | reverse complement strand
TGGCGCCTCAGCCGCCGAGGTGGCGGTCAACGTCGAGACGGGAGAGGTGAAGGTCCTGCGCCTGGGTGACTGCTTCGATATGGGCCAGCCCATCAACCCGAAGCTGTGTGAGGGGCAGATGGATGGTGGCCGAGCCATGGGACTGGGCAGCACGCTATCGGAGGAGGTGTCGCTGTGGCAGGGGAAGATAATCACGCCGAACTACATGGACTACAAGATGCCGACAGCGGCGGACTTGCCGGGAAATGCGGAGGCGGTCTCCTATCTGGTATCGTCAACCCCCCATCAGGACGGCCCCTATGGAGCCAAAGGTTTCTCGGAGGGAGTCAATGTGCCTCAGTCGCCGGCCATCGCCAGCGCTATCTACAATGCGGTGGGTGTGCGAATCAAGGACATCCCCATCACCAAAGAGAAGGTGCTGCGGGCGCTGCGGAAGCGATAGCCTTCTTGGTTGCTTCATTGAGAGCACTTCGACGAAGGCTCGGGATATGCTCCGCTAAGTGACCCGTCCTTCAAACCCCGTGGCCGCTGATCGTTGTGGGCCTTCGCTCATTGCAATGACGGAAACCTGTCCCCACTCTGTCATAAGAAACTCCGCTGGATACCCATCAGCTTGCTGAGGGGAGGAAAGCGGCCCCGTCCGTACCCGGTGGGGGGCGTTAGATGCCCCCCAGCTTGCTGGGGGGTAAGTCACTCCCGCGAAAGCGGGAATCCAGGAGGCGCTTGGCTGATGCTGGACCCCCGTCGAGATTCCTTGTCGTTTCGTGGGAGCCCGTAGGAAGACAATAAGATGTTTGGTGCAATCAAAGCTCAGGCGCACTGTTGGCTGGAACAAACAAGCGTATAATAGAGATACGGTTCACGTTTGCCTGGCGGTGGAATAAGAGATATAGCCGAGGGGCACATACCGAGATGGAAGAGCACTTCAAGCTGGTCAGGACCTTGCGTTGCAGGAACCTCAATGTTCCGGGCACGCTTGGGAAACTGGCCACGACCATCGGAGCCGCCGGCGGCGACATTGGGAATATCGTCACGGTCCATCTGGGCCATCACTACACCGTCAGAGATATTGACATACTGGTTGAGAGCGAAGAGCACCTGGCAAATCTCATGGGGGAGGTGGAGATGGTTCCGGGCGTCTCCTTACTTCAGGTGAGAGACGCAGTGTTGGAACTTCACAAGAACGGCAAGATCAAGATGATCAACACCGTTCCAGTCAAATCCCTGGATGACCTCAGAAAGGTGTATACGCCCGGCGTGGCCGAGGTGTGTGAGTTACTGGTGAAGCGGCCGGAGATGAAGGACACCTACACCAGCATTCCCTATTCGGTGGCGATTGTGACGGACGGCACTGCCATCCTGGGGTTGGGGAACATCGGCCCGGTGGCCGGGATGCCGGTAATGGAGGGCAAGGCCGCCCTTCTTCAGCAGCTTGCAGGTGTGAGTGGGATACCCGTACTACTCGATACCACTAATCCGGATGAGATTGTCGAAACCGTGAAACACATTGCTACTACCTTTGGCGGCATTCAATTGGAAGACATCGCCTCGCCGTGCTGTTTCGCCATATTGGCCAGGCTGGAGGATGAACTCAAGGTGCCGGTGATGCACGACGATCAGCAGGGCACGGCGGTGGTGGTGATGGCGGCGCTGCTCAACGCGTGCAAGCTCACTGGCATGAAATTGGAAGATGCCAAGATCGGGCTTCTCGGCCTGGGCGCCGCCGGCCTGACTATCGGGAAGTTCATCTTGCGTTTCACCGGCAGGCCGGCGTTGGGGACCGCCAGGAGCGAAGCGAGCCTGAAACGGCACGCCGACGCCGGAGGTATTCCATCCGACTTCGAGACCATCATGAAGACCGCCGATATCGTGATCGGGACAACTGGCCAGCGAGGACTGATCGATCCCGCCAGGGTGAGAAAGGGCCAGATCATCTTCGCTTTGTCTAACCCGACTCCGGAGATCGCTCCAGAGGCCGCCAGGGCCGCCGGGGCAGGACTGGCGGTGGATGGCAGAACGGTCAACAACCTGCTCGGCTTCCCGGGAATCTGGCGCGGAACACTGGACGCGAAGGCACGCAGGATCAACTATGAAATGTACCATGCCGCCATCACGGCCATTGCCGGTGCCACTTCCGATGGCGAACTTGTGCCCAACCCGGTCGACCCGAAGGTGCACCTGGCCGTAGCCCATAGCGTGGCCCGCGCGGCCATGGAGTCGGGCGTGGCCCAGCGGCAACTGGATGACGACTACTTCGAGGGCACCAGTATAAAAGAGCCTCCCTGTATATGAGGCAGCTGCACAAAATGGCTTTCTGTTAAGTTAGAAGTGAGATTCAAGTCCTCTTGTTCCCTGTCGTAGCCGCGAGAGCGTCGCGGGCGAATCGGGACGGGAGAAGAACCCTTGGATTCCCGCCTGCGCGGGAATGACTTGTTGACCGCCGCAGTTGTCGTCATTGCGAGGGCGAGCCCGAAGCAATCTCATACGGTATTCGTGGCTCAGAGATTGCTTCGCCCTCCCGACAGGCCGAGATGGGCTCGCAATGACGGGACGCGCAGGAAGTGGCTACTTCTGGTTGTTCTTGTCCTGGAGAATCTTCTCGATGGCGCTCAGCTTCAGTTCGTTATCGCTCTTGACCGAAGGAGCTCCGCTGGCGCTTTCGAGGATTTTGAGGCGTTGTTCCAGCTTTCGCTGTTCCTCGATAAGCAACCTGATGGCCTCGTTGACAGGGTCGGGCAGGTGGCCGTGTTCCAGGTCCAGCGGCTCAGGATGAGTATGGACGACCACCCTTCCCGGCACCCCCACCACGGTAGCTCCCGGCGGGACGGATTTCACCACCACGGAGTTGGCGCCGATGCGGGCCCCGGCGCCGATGATGATGGGGCCGAGCAGGATTGCAGCAGCGCCCACCACGACGTGGTTTCCCAGTGTGGGATGGCGCTTCTTTTTCTCCAGGGTGGTGCCTCCCAGCACGACCCCCTGATAGAGAAGGACATCGTCCCCGATTTCGGCGGTCTCGCCGATGACCACTCCGGACCCGTGGTCGATAAAGCAGCGCCGGCCTATCTTAGCTCCGGGGTGAATCTCGATGCCCGTCCAGAAACGGCTCCAGTGTGAGAGCAACCGGCCCGCGAGATGAAAGCGGTGGCTCCAGAGGAAATGGGTGGTGCGGTGCATCCACAGGGCATGCAGGCCGGGGTAGCACAGGAGCACCTCCACGGTGTTCCTGGCCGCCGGGTCTCTGGCGAAGACCGTATCCAAGTCTTCCTTCAGTGTCTTGAAGCACATCTTAGTCTATAACCTCTCATCCTGACCCTCTCTCCTTCTTAAGGAGAGAGGGGAGAATGTTGTGAAGGGGGCTTCGCCCCTTTCCATCCTTCCGCCCAACCCCCGGCTAAATCAGCCGTTGCTGGCCCATCATGCGCCGGAACTCCCTGATAAGGGTGTGATTGGGCTGGCCATCGGGCTGTTTCACGATCAGCTCCTCTTTAGGCCCGTCGCGGTACCACTGGCGCAGGAGGGAGGCGCTGTTCTCTGGCAGGACATCGATCACGTTGGTATCGAATCCGATTTCGGCGCCCGCCCGGTCGACAGGCAAGCGGTGCTTTCTGGGATAGATGTGCATGTGCCAGCGGTAGTATTGACGGGCCTCGTCCTTCTCACCGAAGGGGGCCATGTGAATGGCGATATTGAGGTCGGTGACGCCCATGTAGAAGAAGAGGGCGGGAAAGATGCCCAGGGCAGGGCGGATGAGCCCGTTTCGCTCCGCTCTGTTGGTCTGCGATATGTGAGAGATGGGTTCAAGAGGGAAGAGAAGAACTTCATTGGGGCATGTCGGCGCGAAGGCGGAGGCGACAAAAACATCGTTGTCGTAGATCACCCTCTGGCCGCTCTTCCTCTCCTCTTTGGCCAGCAGGTCGAATGGGTTTGTCTTGTGGCGCTGGGCGAGCTGACGACACCGCTGCAGTTCCTGGTCCTGCCTGGGGTCAGGGATGAAGGTCACGCTCTTCCGCTGGGAATGAGGGTGCTGCTGGGAGGCCCCGGCGAAAGGCCCCCAGTTGGTGAAGTCCATGAAAGCATAGACATCGCTGTCCTGTTCACAAATGGCAGCCAACTCGTAGGAGGACTCAATCATCCTCTCAAGGTCGTCGAAGTAGAGGTCTGAGAGGAGCATTTTGTGTCCGCCGAAAGGCGGATAGATGGTGATCCAGTCGTACTTTTCCCAGGGGAACTTATTGGGAATGGAGACGCCACCGGAAGCATGTTCAACGCGCTCCTCGGGCGTGCGTTTCTCATACTCGCAGAAATCACATTTTGCCTGCGGCGTGATGTGGAGGTCCGAGGCGATGGCAACAGGCCGCTTGGCACGGATTTCCGAGATTCTGGAGACGACGCCGGACAGTGGATCGAGCCTGGTCAGATACTTGTTCTGCCAGGTCTCTCCGTCTACGGTAAAAGGTATGGTACTCGCTGTGTATTGCTTAAGAAACATGTACTCCCCAGGATGCTCATTCGAAAGTTCGTGATCCCTTGCCCTTTGGAGGGTATACTTTTATACTTTACCACAACTTAACTTGCGATTTCTATTGGCCTTGCGCTTTCTGACGATTCTGCCGTTGCCCTGGCCTCGACAGGCTGATGCTGGGGCAACCGGCCGCTCTCTGGCTTTTTTCCCTCTGGTCGGGCTGTTCATCGGGCTGGTCATGGCTGGGCTGGACAGGGCCCTCGTCCCGGTCTTCCCTCCGCTGGTTACCGGGGCTCTGCTCCTCGGCGCCATGGTGGTGTTGACCGGAGGTCTCCATCTGGACGGCTTTATCGATACCTGTGATGGATTGGCGAGGCACGGCAGTCTGGAGGAGAAGCGGGCCGCCATGCGTGACAGCAGGGTGGGCGCCTTCGGCGTGATAGGGGTGCTGAGCCTGATGCTGGTCAAGTATGCTTCCGTGGTCAGTCTGCATGAAGAGTCCCGCACCGCCGCGCTGGTGTTTATGCCGCTCCTGGGCCGGTGGTCCATGGTCGCCCGCCCGGAGGGCGCCGGCAGGGTCTTCAAGGAGAATGCCAGTCGCTCGGCGCTGGTAATAGCGACGCTGGCCGCCGCCGTGCCGGCCTTCCTTCTTCTCGGCGTCCAGGGCTTGGTCATCCTCCTGAGCGTCTGGCTGCTGGTCTGGCTGTGGGCCGGCTTCCTGAGCCGCCGTTTCGGCGGGCTCACCGGGGACAACTACGGCGCCGTCAGCGAACTGGCGGAGGTCTCCGTCCTGGTCCTGATCCTGGTATTCTCCGGTATTGGTTGGGAGGGAGTTTGGCTGGTAAGGTCTTGATCTTGGGCGGACTCCGCAGCGGGAAGAGCCGGTTCGCCGTGGAGCTGGCAGCCCGGAGAGGCCGGCGGGTGCTCTTCGTGGCCACGGCTACCGCTGGGGACGCGGAGATGAAGAGGAGAATCGAGTCGCACCGCAAGGCCCGCCCGCCCGGAGGGCGCCGGCAGGGTCTTCAAGGAGAATGCCAGTCGCTCGGCGCTGGTAATAGCGACGCTGGCCGCCGCCGTGCCGGCCTTCCTTCT
>JAENJB010000094.1 GCA_016844565.1 Dehalococcoidia bacterium | reverse complement strand
AGCATCCCCCTCTCTCCAACTCTCCCCCTCCAGGGGGGAGAGGATACGGGGACGGATTGCTTCGGGGCTTCGCCCCTCGCAATGACAGGAAGCGCTGCGACACCGTTTTCAGGTTGAGACGAAGTAACAGGCTACTTCATCAGCCTGAAGACAGCGTCGGTCACTATCTCGAAGGGCCTGGCCAGCAGAAACGCAAACCGGCCCAGTCTCTTTCCCAGCCAGAACTGCGCGTTGCCCTTCATGACCGCGTACTCCATCTTTCTGCGGGAAAACTCGGCGTCGAAGACCAGGCTGCGGTCGAACTGGCGGCGTCCTGGAGCACCGCCGTCTCCGGGGGGCCGACTTCTTACCCTTTCGTAGAGGGCGGTGCCTGCCAGTATGTAGGGTCTGGTGAAGGACAGGTAGTCAAGAGGGAGGGAGTTGGCAAACCGGATGGTGTTCAGCACGGTGCGGTCTGTCTCTCCCGGATAGCACAGGATGAAGAACGCCCCAGTCCTTATTCCCAGGCTACGGGCTGTCTCCACCGCCACGCGAGCACTTTCCAGGCTAATCCTCTTTCTCATCAGACCAAGTACCTGCTCATTTCCAGACTCGATACCAAAGAACATGCGGTCGCAACCGGCCTCCTTCATCTCCATCAGTAGCTCACGATCGGCGGAGTCCACTCTGCCGAGGCACTCCCATTTGAAATGCAGTCCCCTGGCCCTGATTTCCCGACATACCCTGAGCACGCGCTCTTTTCTCAAAGTGAAAACGTCATCGGCGAAATGAATCCGGTCGTATCCCAACGAAAGGGCTTGCTCAACCTCATCAATCACGTTCCCGGGCGACCTCTCGCGGTATGACACGCCGAAAACCGCGCTGCTGCAGTACTCGCAGGTAAAGGGACAACCCCGGGTCGTCATTACCGTGGTAGTCGCCTGACCGAAGCGCCTCCTCAAATGGTCAATGTACTTCTGATTGGGAAGCAGGTCTCTCGCCGGGAACGGAATCTCATCCAGGCCAACCTCGAGCTGGCGCGGAGGGGTTAGAACAATCTCCCCATCCCGGTTATCCTCCGGACGACCGTTTCGCCCTCGGAATGCGATTCCGGATATCGCATCGGGGCTGCTTGCGCTCTCATGCGCCGCCAGTACCTCCACCAGGGCGCGCTCCCCTTCCCCCCTCACCACCACGTCGAAATCGTTCACAAAGGATGCCGGATTGCACGTGGGAAGGGGCCCGCCCGCAACCAGCAGCTGGCACTTACCCCGCAGTCGCCTGGCGAAGGCGAGGCTATCTTCTTGCATGCCCGCCATGCTGTACACCCCGACTACATCCGGGCGGCGACTTACGGCTTCATTCAGCGCGTCCGCCCTGTCGGTGAAGGTGCAGTCCAGAATCCTGACGGGATAGCCTGCCTTCCTGAGGCTGGCGGCCACATAGCTGATTCCCAGTGGCGGGAAACGGAAGATCGACCTGTCGCGGCGAGGCTTAAAATACGGGTATACGAGCAGAACGGAGGTCATTTGGAGTTCCTATCTGAATATCGTAGTCAAAGCTAACTGTATTTATGGGTATCACGTAGCTGAGTCCGGACCAGGCAAGACGGTTTTCCACCCTCTCCCAACCCCGGAACATCCTGGCCCCTTCTATCCTGCGAAGCACGAAGGCTATGTTGTCCCTGGAGTCAACGAAAGACGCCAGGTCGGCCTGCGTCTCATCCCAGGTACCAATCGCTCTTCCCACCAGTGCCTGCTTTGAATCGCGGTACCGGTCAAAGTAGTTGGCGCCCTGCTCATTCGCGATAATAATGCCTGTGCAGCCCTCTCTCTGAATTCCGCCCAGGTTCACCACGACATGAAGTACAGCTCCCCGTCCCTCACCCGCTCTCTGGATAGTGTACAACACGTTCACCACACCCCTGGTGGCGGCAGTCTCGAATCTCGTGCCCAGACGGCATACCGTCCTCAAGCCGTTGGAAGCCCACGTACCTACTCCTCTCAAGGGGGGATACCGTCTGTGCAGCCCGGCCAGGTACTCCTTCGCCGCATAAAACATCCTGCCGCCAATGATTTCTCCACCCGCCGCCATCCGTTCCACCAAGTTGAGCTCATAGTCTACCCGGATGCCCAGCGCATCCCCGTTCGTGCGGCTTTCAACTGCAGCACGCGCCCCACCGGGGAAGACTGTTTCATGCCCGAACCTGAGCAGAGGCACCCCGAAGCCGGTGCCCTCTTCCACCAGTTCCCTGTCTCCGCAACACAACACCAGCCCTTTCTGTATGCGGCATGAAGGGTAATGCCACGGCCCTCCCTCGGACTCGCGAAAGATAAGGGACAGACCGTCTCCCACATCTGCTCTCACCAAGGCCGGAGCACACTCCAAAGCTACACCCATCGGGTAAGGTATATGTGCAGGCCAACGAGAAATACTACCAGCCACAGCCAGAACGCCACTTTCATCGCTGTTACCATCCGGGGCAACGACCCTGCGCCTCGTCTGAAGAGGATGCTGACGTAGACCCACAGGGCAATCACAACAAGTCCGAGGGTGTGGTGCGCCAGGATTTCGATAGCCATGAACAGGGAAGTCTGTTCGTTGCCGATGTAGCCAAACATCGATGGTAACATCACGCCGAGAATGGCGATAACCTGCAACGGCACGGCGATGCGTATGATGAGGCAGTGTATCTTGAGGTCGCGCTTCTTCCTGACGAGGTAGACCGCCGCCATCAGCGCCACCACCAGCAGGGACTGGAGCACCAGGTTGACGGTCGAAAGGATTCGCACATCAAAGGGCACGAGGCACCCCCTTCTATGAGTCGCTACGAAACCGCAAACCGGTAACATGATAACACACGAGGAAGCGATGGGCATTCGTTCTCTTGCTCCCGAAGGAGGTTCTACGGTACAATTCGGGGCTGGGAGAGGTGTCCGAGTGGTTGATGGTGCCGCTCTCGAAAAGCGGTAGTCCGTGTAAGCGGGCTCGCGGGTTCGAATCCCGCCCTCTCCGCCAGAGGCGATTGGCGGAAGGGCAGACAAGTTCTGCCCGAATCAGGAGAGGTGCTGGAGTGGTCTAACAGGCGCGCCTGGAGAGCGCGTAGGTCGCAAGGCCTCGCGGGTTCGAATCCCGCCCTCTCCGCCAGCTCATTCCGCTCCGGGTCGTGCCATTGACCCTGTCGAACCAAGGCGATAACATGTCGACCAGTCTGAAGAAAGCCGGCCTCTACGTCGGGCTGACATTCCTGGTCAGCTACCTTCTCATCGGCCTATACCTCGCCTTCGGCGGCAAATGGGTTATGCCCGGCTCGCTCATTGTGACGATCGGGTACATGTTCGTCCCGATGACTGTGGCCATCGCAGTCCAGAAGACCATTTACAAGCAGCCCGTGAGAGGGCCTCTGGGCGTTTCCTTCAGACTGAACCGCTGGTTCCTGGTGGCCTGGTTGCTTCCCCCGCTAATAGCTATGGCCACCCTCGGAACAAGCCTGCTTTCCCCCGCCGTGGAATTCTCCCCAGAGATGACAGGCCTGTTCGAGAGATTCAAGTCTGCTCTTACACCGGAACAGTTTCAGCAGATGGAAAGGCAGACAGCCCTTCTTCCCATCCATCCCTTCTGGCTCGGCCTGGCGCAGGGGCTCGTGGCCGGTCCAACAATCAACGCCGTGGCCGGTTTCGGCGAAGAGCTGGGATGGAGAGGGCTCCTGCAAAAAGAGTTGAGTCGCCTGGGCTTCTGGAAATCATCGGCCGTCATCGGCATCGTCTGGGGGCTGTGGCACGCGCCGATTATCCTCCAGGGGCATAACTACCCGCAGCATCCAGTGGAGGGTGTGGCCATGATGACCGCCTTCACCGTCCTGCTTGCGCCCATCTTCAGCTACATAAGACTGAAAACGAAATCCGTCATCGCCGCCGCCATCCTGCATGGCTCGCTGAACGCCACCGCCGGACTGGCGGTCTCGGTCATCAAGGGAGGGGATGACCTGACCACCGGTATGACCGGACTGGCCGGCTTCATCGTCCTGGCCGTCGTGAACATTGCCATCCTCGTTCACAGGGGCTATAATCATGCTTCGAGAAATGAAGCCCTCACGTGAACAGAGACTAGCCGATGAGTCCGGATGACATCTTCCGTTTCGTCCAAGTGCTGCTGATAATAGCCGGTGTCGGACTGGTGATCGCCGGCATTGTCTATGCCCTGCAGAGGGCGCGCAGCGGGCAAGGCTTCGCTATCTCGTTGCGACAGCTCTTCACTGTCTATCTCTACGTAGTGACCATCCTCACTCTACTCCTCACCGTCAGCGGGCTCTCTCACTTGGTGCAGGCCGGCCTGGCTGTGCCCCTGGGCAAGGAGTTCAGCTATTATCCGAGATTCATACCTGAGACAATTACAATTGCCAGGCCTCCCTATGCCCCGGTCCCGGCCAAGCCGGGTTTGGCGCCGGACCAAACACAACTGACGCCGGAGGAGCAGGCCAGGCTACAGGAAGAAGAGGCCCGGAGGCGAAAAGAGGGGCTGCAGCTGGCCCATCAAGAGGGCCTCCTGAACGGGCTCAGCCTGTCCGTGGTGGGAGGCATCCTGTGGGCATTACACCAGTGGGGAAGGCGACGCCTGGCAGAAAAAGACTCGCTCCTGGAGCGGCTTTACCTCATTGTCCTCCTCTTCATCTTCGCCGCCTTGTCGCTCTCCAGCCTGCCATCGAGCATCTCTGAGGCCGTCCGCTTCTACGTCGTTAGATCTCCAGAGGAAATCTTCAACCCGCCGGGGGCCAAGCTCGCCACGGCCATCGTCACCCTACCCTTCTGGATCTACTACCTGGCGTGCACCATAAGGCGGCTGCGGCACACTCCGGGCGACTGACTGCCCCCTTTTCCAGTTGTCACGGAAATAGCCGAGAGGAGTTGACCGTGCCCACTGCTGGAACTACAATCTTACTGTGTACTAAATCTTAGGCAAATCTCTTTCATTGATGGGATGGAACTCAATCAAGGCAGTGCATAATGAAGACAAAGAAAAAAGAGGTACGACCCTTAGTAGCATGGGCGAAGAAGATCGGATGGGAAATACGAATAAAAGCTGTGTGCAAGCCATGCTGGGAGGTCTTGTCAATAGGTGTGTAAATGTCAGGCAACGGCGAGTACCTCTTCCCGTTTGATTTCTGCTCCCTCGTGTGCTTCTCCGACGCCAAATCCC
>JAENJB010000218.1 GCA_016844565.1 Dehalococcoidia bacterium | reverse complement strand
GTTTAATTTTCCCCAGCGAAGTCCCGAACGCCTCAGCTGCTATCTGAGCCATGGTGGTATTGCATCCCGCACCCTGTTCATGAGCGCCGTGGCGCACCTCTATGGTGGCATCCCCATGTACCTTTACCAATGCCACCGAAGGGGCTCCCGCCGCAGAGTGCTTGGTGGAGAGACCTATGCCTTTTCCCCTTCTCCACGGTCCTCGTTCCAGCGGGACGGTCTTCTCCCACTGGATAGCATTAGCCACCTTGTCCAGGCATCCCCTGACGCCGATGCTATCAACGGTTTGGCCGCACGGGTCTTCGTCTCCCTCATTCAGGATGTTCTTTCGCCTTATCTCCACCGCATCCAGTCCCAGGCGCTCTGCGATCAAATCCATTTGCGCCTCTATGGCATAGCTGATCTGCAGTGTTCCATAGCCTGAAAAGGCGGTGATCGGGGGCTCGTTGGTCACCACTCCGTAGGCATCCAGCTTAAAGTGAGGCAAACGGTAAATCCCGGTGGCGGTATAGGGCATATTGTGGGTGCATGGGACGGTGGCGGTGTTATACGCGCCACCGTTGACCACCAGCTTCATTTCCCTGGCCACCAGAGTTCCATCCTTCTTCACCCCGTCCTTGATGTAGATTACGATGGATTCACGAGACAAGGACTCAAGGAAACATTCCTCCCGGCTGAGGACCAGTTTCACCGGCCTGCCCGATTTGAAGGCGAGAAGAAGTGTCTGAGCAACCATGACTTCCGGGTGGTTCCGCGCTCCGAAACTGCCGCCGATCAGCGGTGAGACCAGCCGAATCTGAGTGGGCGGAATCCCGAAGAGCCTACCCAACACCATCCGCCAGGGATGGAGGCGGTTGGCGGTGACCCAGGCGGTGAAGCCACCCCCTGCTTCGAGCCTGGCCAGGACATTCTGGGATTCGAGCACGCCGTGGTGTATCCTGGGCGCGCTGAATCTGTTTTCGATGATCAGGTCCGCCTCCCCGAATCCCCTCTCGATATCGCCATGGCGAATCTTCCGATGAATGAACACGTTTGGCAGTTCAGGGTTTATCTTGTACTGGTCTCCAATGAGAGTGGCCATCGCGTATGTCGTAATCTTTGGATGGACTACAGCCGGCGGGTCCGACCTGAGCGCTTCTTCGGGGTCGAAGACCGCCGGTAGCGCCTCATAATCCACCTTGACCAGTGCTATGGCCTCTTCTGCTATCTCCGGGGTGACAGCAGCTACCGCAGCTACCGGTTCACCTTTGAAACGGACCACCTCACGGGCCAGAACGCTACGCTCATTTATGTAGAAACGGTAACCCTCCGTAGGAGCATATTCACCAGTGACAACGGCCTTCACCCCGGGCAGACTTTCCGCCTTTGATGTATCTATACGCAGCAGGCGAGCGTGAGGGTGTGGGCTTCTCAAGAGCTTCCCGTAAAGCATGCCCGGTAGCTTCAAATCAGCGCAAAACCTGGTGCTCCCGGTCACTTTCTCCCCAGCGTCGACACGCGGAACACTCTTACCTATCACGTGGAACTGAGTCATCGTTCCTCCTTCAGTGCAACCAAGAAAAGGTGTCTCCCTGTTAGAGCTTCCGGGCCAGGATGCCCGACAATCCCGTCTCTGCTACCCGATTCTCAATTCTGGCCACATCATCGGTGTACAAACCCAACTCCTGCATCCTTCGCCAGTATTCCCCATGGTACATCCGGTACTGCCGTGGTACATCCGGTACTGCTTCTTCCTGCCCTCCTCTGTCCTGTATTCCTCGGTGACAACCGCAAGCCAGTCGCCTATAGCCAGGCTCCTGGGCAGACCGAGCGGTTCCACACCAAAGGCATTGCGGGCCGCGTTATGGCCGGCCAGGTATCCCGACATGATTGCCCCATCCACGCTGCCGTGACCCGCCTTCTCGCCACCGCAAAAAAGGTTTTCTATCCCCTCTACTTGCAGGAAACCGTTCCGTTCAGCAATATCGACATGCCCAATATGGTTCCACCCGCTCGCCCGCGGGTCCTCAACCTGGACGTTTTCGAAGCCAGAAACCTGCCTCAATTTCTGTTGTGCCATGTAGACTATCCCAAAGCACTTGACCACGGCCCCGATGTCGCCCAGAAAGATGTTCTCGACGAAATCCCTGGGACGGGAAGCCCCCATAATAGCCACCTTGGAGTAGTCCACAAGATGCTCGGGCAGGGGAATCTTGACCAGCCCCTCTTTCTCTACCTTCGCCTTGAGCCAGGGCGCAAGGGTATCTTTGTATAGCGCCACCGCGGAGCTCAAGACCCCGGGAGTCCCATCGGGCCTTGATCGGTGAAACACCTTTCCACCAGCTTTCTCTACCAGGCCCTGGCGGTCTCCAAAAGAAGGGCATCTCACCAGGCACATTACGCAGCCCTTGCCATACTTGTGGCAAACTGCAATTCCCCCGCGCGTCCCGGTACAATCAACAAAGCTGTCACCCGGCACGGTACTTCCATCTTGCAGCTTCACCCCTCTAATACGACCGTTTTCCCTTATGACGTCAATAGCACGGCTATCAAAATGCACCTTTACGCCGGCCTCGATTACTATCTTTCTTATCCTGGGCTCAGCCAGAGCAGTATTAAAAATGAAGGTATGCCTCGCTGCGTCCGGAAACTGCACGTCGTGCAGCTTCAAAGATTCCAGAGCGTCGAATAACTCGCCACCTCCCAGGAAGCGAAGCTCCTGCTGGCCTACAAAATTCCCGTTGCCCCTGGTCTCTCCCGCTCTTATGGCGCAGCCAATGAGCGTGTCCGTCCGCTCGATCAGGGTGACCTGGGCACCGGCCTTAGCAGCGGCGAGCGAGGCCGCACAGCCGGAGAGCCCACCCCCAGTAACTATCACTCTAGTCTACTGTTTACGAAATAGCTTGACAATATCTGGTTGATGGTTCATGATTATGGGCATGTGGAATCCAGCTACCCCTTTGGCAATTACCAGAGA
>JAENJB010000093.1 GCA_016844565.1 Dehalococcoidia bacterium | reverse complement strand
GTCCTTCTCATGCCACTTCGGCGTGGGAAAGCGCGTCAGGTCGATCTCATCCTTGTTCCACACGTTCTCCATGACCGGCCCGGTTTTCACCACCTTCGGGGCGAATTCGTCGAGATGTGCTTGCCACTCGGGAAGACGCTGCCGCACCGCCTCCAGCAGCTCGTTCTCGGAGAGGTCGGCTGGCAGGCCGAGGGTGATGGCGGTGCGGCGCCGGGTGGAGGTGGAGCAGGTGAGTACCCTCCAACCTTTGGCATGTCCCTTGATGCTGTCGAACAGGAGGGCCGGCCCGTTCTTCTTCCAGTTCAGGTCCGTGATGCAGCCGATCTCCAGGTCCCAGTCGGCGCCATCGAGTTTCTTCAGCTCCTCAGCGGCTTCTACCCGTGTCAACCATTCCCTCAGGTCGTCTGCCATGGGTTCCTCCTAAACGTGAAATCCCGAATACCAGGTTCCAAGTCCCCGATAGGTTCAAAGTGCAAAGGCCAGAATTACCCCCTGGTTCCCCGTCATTGCGAGGAGGGCGCCGCAGGCGGCCGACGAAGCAATCTCTGCCGGTGCCTTCGAACGACAGAGGTTGAGATTGCCGCGCCCGCTTCACGGCCTCGCAATGACAAGTGTGGAGTCGATGCTTCCCCGCTAATATGGCAGTATCGGGAAGTCCACCAGCGCCGTCACGTAGACCGCTTGCTGGGGGCAGTCCCTCACGCAGAGGAAGCAGCTCTGGCAGTCCCGCACGTAGGCGATATACGGCTTCCCCTCCTCATCCAGGCGGTACACATCCATCGGGCAGATGTCATACACCACGCAACCTGTCGTCTGCCGCGTGGGGCAGACCTGGCACTTCTCCGAATCGATGGTCTTAATGGCCATGGTTGTACTAACCTCACCCCCTCGGTTCCCCTCTCCTTCTCAAGGAGAGGGAGAGTAGTTTAGAAGAGGGGCTGCGCCCCTCTTAGACAGCCGCTTTCACTGTTTCCTTGAACGTGAACTGGACCGGCGCGGGTACCCTGGTGCGTTGGGCGGGCTTTATGGGATAAGTCTCGATGGGGACCGACTCGAAGCTCACCTTCATTCCCTTGCCGCTGTTTTCGGCAATGCTCCACTTCAACCAGTTGATATCGTCGCGGTAGGGGAACTCCTCCCGGTAGTGGCTGAACCGGCTCTCCAACCGCGCCAGGGCGCAACGGTACAGGGCCTCGGAGAGCAGGGGGAGGTTCTGGGACCCGAGACAGTTAACCAGATCGTGCACATCCCGGGCCTTCAGGCGGGGCACTTCTTCCTGTTGTATCCTGCCCAGTTCCGCCAGGGTGCCCTTGATCCGCTTCTCGTGCTTGAAGAAGCTCAGCTCGGCGGGCACGGTCACCTTGCCGACGGAGAGGTAAATCTGCTGGAAGTCTATCCCGCTTTCCCGCCGCAAGGGTGCGAAGACCTTCGCCCTGAGCCGATTGACCTGGTCGGCCAGCGGTTTCACCTGGCTGCCGCCGGCTGCCCGCTGGCTGGCCACCTCTCCGGCGCGGTAGCCGGAGGCATAGCACACCGCCTGGCTGACGCCGGTCATATCGATGATGTTAACGGGAACATGGGCGGCGACGCCGGCGGCGAAGAGTCCCGGGATGCTGGACTCGGCGTTCTCGTCGATCCTGATGCCGCTCTGGGCGGCCCCACCCCAGCTGCCGACCCGCGGCATGGTCTCCAGCCGGTCTCTCCTCATGTCGATGCCGGCCTCATCCATGCGTTTCATCATGGAAGGAAGGACGCGGCGCCATTCGTTGATAAGCTCATCCGACCAGTGTCTCATGTCGAAGTAGATGGGGCCGCGGCCCTCGAGGGCCTCCTTGGCCACGGCGTAGCTGATCTCGGCCCGGCTCAACAGCTGGAGCGTCTTCCCGGGATAGTACTTCTCGACGAACTCCTCGCCGAGATTGTTCACCAGCTTGGCGCCGTAGAGCTGGAACACCGCCGGATGTCCGGTTGAGACTTTCCTGTTCACGATAGGGAAATTGGGTATCTGGCCAAACTCCATCCCGGACAGCCTGGCCCCCGCCCGGAAGGCCATGGCATGACCGTCTCCGGTCAGGTTGTTCACGGCAGCATTGTAGAGTTCGGCACTCATCAGGCTGGTGCAGACGATGACCGCCTTCGCCTTGAAGACGTAGAACTCGCCGGTCCTGGTGTGGAACCCCACCGCCCCAACCACGCTGCCCCTGGTGGGCAGTTGCCCGTCCGAGGTCAGCAGCTCGGCCACCGCCACCCTTTCCATGAAATCCACCCCTTTGCTCCGGGCATGGGCCTTCATCGTATCCATCATGTCGCTGCCCAGAAGGTAGACGCTGTTGTTGACCACCTGCTTGCGGTCTTTGGCGGTGTAGAGGGCGCCCGAGGCGTCTTTGCGGAAGGGGGCGCCCCAACTGGCCATCTCCCTGATACGGTCGGCCTGCTCCCGCAGGGTCCTTTCCGCCCACCTCTGGTTGGCCATGTACCCGCCTTCCACCACAATCTCCTCCAGCGCCTCGTGTATCTTGTCCTCAGTCACGGGCGCCAGCACACAGTGGGTGTGAACGCTGGCGCCGCTGCGCGCCACCTTGCCCTTGTCCACCACCAGCACCCTGGGGCAGAAGTCCCTGGCCCGTATGGCGGCCCACAGTCCGGCGGCGCCGCCGCCAATAATCAGAAGGTCGGTCTCTATCTCCCTTGTTTCAGTGTCTAGGATAGCCATTTCTTTCCTCTTAAGCTCTCAACTACCAATGGTGGATGGAGCGGGCAATCCACCTCAGTGCCCCTACTTCATGCGCACCATTGAGATCGCCACGGCCTCGGCCTACGGCCGATGGCCTCGCGATGACAGACCGGCTACAATCCCAGCTTCGCACCCCACTTGGTGGTCACCTTCTTGACGGTGTCCGGGTTGACGGTGATGGCATCGGGGAACTCATTTATCCAGGCCCACGGCTTGCAGGCATCTATGATGGCCCGGGTAGCGACATAAGACGCCGCCGGCTTGCGGATGCGCGGGTCCAGCGGGGTGCTGCGCCCGCCGCGAATCAGGTCTATCTGGGTCTCGGGGTCACACCGGGTGCACATCGCCCAAACGACGTCCCGCAGGTCGGTGTAGTCGATGTCGTCGTCGACCACCACCACAAAGCGGCGGATGACGTTGCCCTTCGAGGTGAACTGCAGGGCGTAGAGACCGGCCTCTTTGGCGTGTCCGCCATAAGTCTGCTTGATGCAAACGACGATGAACAGGCCGCCGCCTATCTCGTGCGTCCACACTCCTTTGACGTTCACCACGCCGGCCTTGTCCAGCTCATTATGTATCATGGCGCTGGCGGTGAGGGCTGAGTAGTAGGAGTATTCCATGTGGCCGCGGCCCGGAGGGGCGCCCAGGATGATGGGGTTATTCCGGAAATATACTTTCTCCACCTCAACTATCCAGTCCTCCCGCGCCCCGCTGGCATAGTAGCCGGTGAACTCGCCAAAGGGTCCCTCGGTCCTGGTCTTGTCGGGCGGGCACCACCCGGTCAGCACTATCTCGGCGTCCGCCGGGATGGGTAGGCCGGTGACATCGTCCTCGATGATATCGAAGGGCTTCCCCATCATGGCGCCCAAGTAGCTGTAGTCCACCCCCTCGGGCACCGCCGCGGAGCCGACGCACAAGACCAGTGGATGATGTCCGATGGATAGCGCGACAGGCGCCGGCTGGCCCCTCTCATGGTACTTGTTTATGTGCATCCAGCCGTGCTTGGCATGGGAGATGTGGAGTCCCGTGGTGTTGGCGTCATGGGCCTGGACCCGGTAGGTGCCCAGGTTGACGGCCCCGGTGTCGGGGTCTCTGGTGATGACGACGTGGCCGGTGCCGATGAAGCGGCCGCCATCCTTCTCATGCCACTTGGGCACCGGAAACTCAAACAGGTTTATCTTCTTGCCGGTCCTGATGTTCTCTGTGACCGCTCCGGTCTTCACCTTCCGGGGAGGGACCTTGTCAAGGCTTGTTTCCCATTGGTGCAGCTTCTCCCGCAGGGAGTTCACCAGGCCCGCCGTATCCTGGTCGGTGGGCAGGCCCAGGGTGAGGGCGACGCGCCTCGGCGACAGGAGGGAGCCCGACAGGACGCGGAAGCCAGGTGGGTAGTCCTTTATCTTGTCGAACATAATGGCCGGGGCTATGTCCCGCTTGCCGCTGACGTCGGTGATGGCGCCGATCTCCCACTCCCAGTCGGCCCCTTCGATGGTCGTTATCTCCTCTATCTTCTGCACCTTCTCCAGCCAGTCTCTCAAATCCTCTGACATGATTCTCCTTTCGCTGTTAGATTACTTTCCTTGCCGAGCTCCGACTGCCTGTCATTGCGAAGCCATCCTTCCCTGGAAGGAGGCAGAAGCAATCTCACAAGAGATGCTATGAGATTGCTTCGCTCCGCTCGCAATGACGGAACCTCCTGGAAAATGACACCTCACCCGTATTTCACCTTTGCGCCAGCGGCTACCTTCAATTCTCCTTTTCGTTCATCATAGGAAACAAGGATAGACTTCAGCCAGGCGCCATCGTCGCGCTTCGGGAAGTCTTTCCGGTAGTGACCGCCCCGGCTTTCCTTGCGGAGCAACGCCGCCTGCAGCATGGCCTTGCCGAGCAGTAGCATGGACTTCACTTCCAATGCTTCCTTCAGGTCTCCGGCGGTCTGGCAGCGCATTTCCCCGGCCCTTTCGGCCAGCATATCCAGCTTCCGCAGTCCATCTTCAAGGGCAGGACCGTTCCTGATGGGGCCTATGTGGCGGAAGAAAAGCTGTTTCAGCTCATTCTGGAGTTGGCCTGGCTTCACGCCCCCCTTCCTCGCCGTCAGCCCTCTGATTTCGCGCGGGGGCCCTCCTCCCTTCTTCCGGGGCGCCTTTAGCCGTTCAAGACTGTCGACGACGCTTCTGCCGACGACGGCCCCCATAGCGAAGCAGCTGGGCAGCATGCCCCAGCTATTGTCGCCGGCGTAGTGGCCGCTGACGACCTCTCCCGCGGCCCAGAGGCCTTCGACCGATGTCCGCCCTTCCGTATCTGCAACCACGCCGCCGATAAAGGCATGTCCCATGTGGAGGAAGGGCAGGAGGTCCTTCGTTGGGTCAAGCCCGGTCTTCGCGATGGCCTTCCGGTTCATGGCGGGCAGCTTCTCCCAGGCCTCCTGTAGTACCTCTCTCAGGTCCAGGAACACCTTCCCCTCCATCGCTTCGGCAGCCACCGCCCGCGGCAACCATTCAAACC
>JAENJB010000217.1 GCA_016844565.1 Dehalococcoidia bacterium | reverse complement strand
AGAAGCGCGTCTTTCCAGACGCCGTCTGGCCCGCGGATATCCCCGGGACTAGCCCCCTCTCCATCCACGCCATCAGTCGGGCCTACTACAAGCCGGACAGCGGGGTGAAGACCTACTTCGAGTTTCCCCACGAACTCGAGGTCCTCTTCGGGGGCACCATGGGTGAGACCTTTTCGATGTTCGGCGAGGTAGAACTAGAGATCGAGGACAATGAAGTGGTGACGGTCTTCCCCTTCTTCCTCCAATATGATTACCGCCCCTGGTTACACGCCCGGGTGGGGACTGTCAATCCGGATTTCACGGGAGACAAGCGCCAGCTCACCCGCGAGCACAACAACGTCGTCAGTCTGCGCGGCCGCAACGGCTGGCGGCTCCGGGACGAACAGTCCGGGGTCGAGGTCTGGGGCGCGCGGAACGGCGCCGGCGGCAGAGGTGGGCTTACCTACGGGGTAGGCCTGGTCAATGGCCAGGACATCATAGATGCCAACAGCGAGAAGGATCTCTACGTGCGGGCTGCCTACAAATTCAAGGGCCTGGGGAACTGGGCGGCACTGAGGGGCAGGCGAGTGAGGAGTCGGCATTCTACGTGGACGATTCGGCCAAGATCGGCGGGTTTGCCTATCTGGGGACCACCTCGAAAGAGGGCGCGGGAGATGAGGACCTCAGGGCCCTGGGCCTCACCTTTGACCTGTGGTACAGGCGGGCCAATCTCTCCGGGGCGCTGATGTCCATGAGTTCAAAGATCTCAGGTGCCAAGGACCGGACCTCGCTGGCCTGGTTCGCCGAGGGCAACTACGTGGTCTATCCCTGGCTCATCGGGGTGGCCCGCTACGAGCGGACCGATGCGGATACCGACGACGATACCAAGGACCCGGTGACCTCGCTCATCCCTGCGGTGGTGGCCGTGGCGCGGCCCAATATCAAGTTCTCGCTGGAGTACAAACTCCCGCTCGACGATGCCAGCAAGAAGAACAAGGCGCTGGTCATGCAGATGAACTATGCTTTTTAGATAACCTGAAGGGAGATGTTTATGAAAAGGTTCAGCCTGATGTTGACCGCGCTGATCGCCTTACTCTTTTTGTCCGTTCCGGCGGCGCTGCGACCATCGAGGGGACGGTCACGGCCAAGGGTGCCCGGGACGCCCGGGACGCGGTGATCTACGTCGATGTGATCAAGGACAAGGTGTTCCCGGCCGCCAAGGAACACGCCAAGATGGATCAGAAGAACATGGTGTTCATCCCCCACGTCCTGCCGATACTGGCCGGCACTGCCGTGGATTTCCTCAACAGCGATGACGTGTTGCACAATGTCTTCACCCCGGACAAATGTGCGATGAAATTCAACCTCGGCACCTGGCCAAAGGGACAGGCCAGATCATTCACCTTCAAACAGGTCGGCTGTGCCGCGGTGATGTTGTGCAATGTCCACCCGGAGATGGAGGCGTTCGTGGTGGCCTCGCCCACCCCCTACTTCGCCAAGACGGGGCCGGACGGCAAGTTCAAGATCGAGGGGGTGCCGGCGGGGAGTTACACCGTGCAGATTTGGCACGAGAAACTCAAAGCTCCGGCCGCCGCGGTCACGGTCCCGGCCGAGGGCGCCGCGACCATCGCCTTTGCGCTGGCCAAGTGACCTCCGCACACCCGGCCCACCGAATTAGAGGGCGCCCCGCACCGATCTTTCGAGGAGGTAACACCGATGAAGACTACGGGGTGGAGATGGATTGGCGCCGGCGTAGTCCTCGTCGGTCTTATCGCCACGGCGATCTTCTGGGGGCGCGGCCACGATGAGGGCTGGTCCTCCTTCCTTCAGGGGGACCCCAAACGCGGTGGCCGGCTCTTCTTCGACCGGGGGTGTGCCCACTGCCATTCGGTTTTCGGCCACGGCGGGAAGGTGGCTTCTGACCTGGGTTGGCGAGCGTTGAAAGAGCACATGAGCTTCGCGCAACTGGTGGGGGTGATGTGGAATCATGGGCCGACGATGTGGCAGAAGATGCGGGACTCCGGGGCTCCGCTCCCCTCGCTGGCCGAACGGGAAATGGGAGACATCTTCGCCTATCTCTACGTCCTGGGATACATGGAGGAAGGGGGAGACGCGGAAAAGGGGCTGCGGGTGTGGGCGTCCAGGGGATGCGCCAGCTGTCACACCGTAGGGGGAGGAGGAGAGGCGGTCGGGCCTGATTTGAGCCGGCTCGAGGTGCCCGCCGATGCAATCGCCTGGGCCCAGCGGATGTGGAACCACGCCTTGGCCATGGAAAAGGCGGCGACCGACAAGGGGATCCCCTGGCCCGAGTTCCAGGACGGCGAAATGGCCGACCTGCTCGTTTTTGTCCGCAGTCGCAACGCCGGCTCTACCCACAACCTCGGTCTGATGCCGGCGAACCCTGCAGCAGGCAGGGACCTATTCAGGGACAAGGGGTGCATCAGTTGTCACGCCATGCGGGGTAAAGGCGGCAACTCGGCTCCTGATCTGGGAAGGGCGAAGGAACCGCCGCGTTCTGTTGTTTCGATGGTGGAACTCATGTGGAACCATGTACCCAAGATGTCGAAGGCGATCCGGGAGCAGGAGATGGAATGGCCCCAGCTTTCGGAGCGGGAGATGGCTGACCTGATCACCTACCTGTACTCGGTCCGCTACTTCGACGAGCCGGGCGACGCCTCCGCAGGGGTGAGCGTCTTCGCCGAAAAGCAGTGCTCCCTGTGCCATTCGCTGGCGGGGGAGCAGAAAGAAGGCCCGGACCTGAGGCTCCTCGAGGGCCGCTTCTCCCCGGCGCAGATGGCGTACGCGATGTGGAAGCACGGACCGCAGATGTACGACAAGATGAAGTCCAGAGGTATCTCGTGGTCGTCTTTTGAGG
>JAENJB010000092.1 GCA_016844565.1 Dehalococcoidia bacterium | reverse complement strand
ACAGCGGGGTATTTCCCGTACTCCTTGGTCAGAACCCTGGTGAAGAAAACACCGGGCGGGGTGAAGTTTTCCAGTTTGCACATGCTGGTACACGACTGACAGCCAACACATGTCTTCAGGTCTATCACCATCCCTATTCGAGCCATGCTTGTCACCTAGGCCTTATAGACCCTGGCCTTAACCGCCATCGCCTGCATGTTGCCGGACAGGGTGTCCGTCCAGTCGCGTCTTATAGGCGTTAGCTCGGCCTGTGTCACCCGGCCGGTATCTTTGGCCAGCGGCATTTCCCATTGACCCCATTCCACAGCCACGAGCAGGGTGTCGGGACGAATGCCTTGAGTGAGTTTCACCTTCCTCTTTATCTTACCCACGTCGTTCTCCACCCATATCTCATCGCCGTCCTGGATGCCCCTGGCTTTGGCTGCATCCTCGTTCATCACTATGTCCACTACCTCTCGAAGGGCTTCGGTCAGCTCTATTGTCCACGGCGACTCAGCATTGCCGTAGCTGACGGCCATGTGCCGGCCTTTAATAACATAGAAGTCATATTCGGCTGGAACTTCGTCCAGGACAGATGGCAGGTAAGTGGGTAACGGCGTGTACTCGGCAGTGGGCCACCAGTCGATGCCCGCCTCGGCCAGCTTTGTCGCCAGCTCTTCACCTGTCCGCTTTACGAAGTCCATATAGGGAACGTGATACCGAAGCTTCTGGGCCTTCATGAAAGAGTGCGCATATATCTCCCCTGGAGGCGTCTCACGAATTATGGCACCGTTCTTCTTCATCCACTCCAGGTCCTGGGCGCCGCCGGTCAGGGTCTTGATGCGCCTGTCGATGATCTCCGGCCAGCTATACTTTGTGCTAGGGTCCAATCTATAGAGCCCGCTCAAACCGTAAGGCTGCTGATAGCCAAGATTCGTGTTGACACTCTCGTTAAAGGAAGATAGCAGGCCCAGTTTATCCGCCAACTCGATGAAGAACTGGGCGAAGTCCATGGTATTGTGCTCCGGCGTCACTACCGGCTGCTGTATCGCCATCCCCGAGCGCCTGGCTCCACCTAGGCAAAGTGCAAAGGTATCCCAAAGGGCCCATCCCTCCAGGTCCGTATTATCGGGCAGTATTATGTCGGCATAGGGGCTGATTTCATCGTGCACAAAGGCAAAGGAGACGATGAACATCTTCTTCAATGCTTCCTCTACAATCGCAGGTTCACCTACCGAGTTTACTGGGTTGGTGCGGTATCTGAACCACATTTCGGTGGGACGCACCGGGAGATTCTTGGGCGGGTCTACCATGTTGAGAAAGCCGAGGTGCATCATCCCCGTCCACATTCTGCTGAAGGGGGTCAGCGTTTCGGACGCGTCACAGGAGGCGGGTGGCCAGATAATAGGGAGGGTGGGGACCTTTGTCATACCATCGTCTCCGGGTGTGAGGCCAAAGAAGGTCCGGCTCGGTATCGGATTTCCTCCATAGTGCCCCCCGGGCACTTCCAAACATCCCACTAGTGCAGCCAGGATGTGCGATGCCAAGACGCTTTGATAGCCATGCATGTGCCCGGTAATTCCCCGGCCAATCTTTATGCACACCGGCCTATAGGGCAGGGTCACCCCTTCGATTTCAATGCTGCTGCCTATTCGCGCGTTATCCACGTACTCATGGGCGATGCGGCGTATCGTAGCTGCGGGAATGTCTGTAATCCTGGCAGCCCATTCGGGGGTGTACTGCCTCACATGGTCCTTCAGGACTTGAAAGGCGGGCCGGCACTCCACTCCATCAACTTTGTACACTCCCTCTAGAGCGAAGTCCTTTATGCCGGCGTCGTCATGCGCCTTGGTCTTCCCGTCTATCGGGTCCCATACCATGACCTTCTTGGTGGCCTTGTCCCGGAGAAAGTAGCCATTTGCAGCAACCAAGTAGGGGGAGTTGGTCATCTCCTTTACGAATTTGACATCATAGACGCCCCGCTCGTTGATGATCACGTGGATCAGGGCTAAGAGAAAGGCAGTATCGGTCGCCGGCCTTATGGGCACCCACTCATCGGCTTTTGCCACCGTCGCCGATAGGTACGGGTCGACGACGACCTCTTTCATCCCCCTCTCCCGGGCCGCCGAAGCCAATAGGTTCGCTCCCAGACCCTCACAGTGGCGGCTGTTGTCACCTAAAGTTACCAGGTAGTTGCAGTGTGCCAGGTCGCTATCACATATGAAAGACGAATGGATAATGTTGGCAAACTGATGGTCAGCTATGTGACACTGCAGTGCGCCCACGCCCTTCAAGCTCGGGCCGGTCGGATTCGCAGGGTCACCGTAAGCTCCATAGACAGAAAGCAGGAGCTTGGATGTCGTACGCTTCAGAAGTGCCCCCTGCACACCCTTCTCGTCGTAAGCCACGAGCCTGGGGTCCTTCTTCTTCACCTCCCTCAGCTTTTCGGCCACTATGTCCACAGCCTCATCCCAGCTTATCTCCACCCATTTGGGGTCTATGCCCCTCCCCTTCTCGGGATTAGTCCTCTTCAGCGGCCCTTTGATCCGGTGGGGGTCGTAGAGCTTCCACAGCAACTGGTGGGCTTTGGGGCATGTGGTAGCCTGGGTCCTCGAGAGCCCGGCGATGCTCTTTCCCTCCATATTGCCTTCCATGCCAACGGCCACACCGCCAACCGTGCGCACCCTTATCAAATCAGGTCCGTTGTAACAGTTGGAGCAAACGGTCGGCACCCAAGCCTCTTCTCCCGGGGCCTGAGCATTTCCAGAACCAGAAGAGGAAACCATATCAGTCCTCCTCCATCTTCCCTGTCCTTGCGCCTTTGTTTGCGGTCCGGTCTTTCGTCCTCCACCCCATCCTGGTCTCCACCCTATCGCACTTCAGGCGGTCTTCCGGCCTCTCCCCTTGTTAGCCCTTGTCTCTTTATCTATCACCGCTACCGCGGCGATCTCGAGCAGTGCATCCACAGGCGCCAGGCTGGACACCTGCACCAGCGTGGCCGGGGGATAGACACCCTTGCCGAAGTGCTTGTCGCAGAAACGCTTGCAGTCGTCCCTGTACTGGCGGATGTCTTTGGTGTAGATGGTGTAGTAGACAACGTCCTTGGGACTGCCCCCCGCCTCCTTGAGGATGACCCTCATGTTGGCGAAGATCTGGTCCACCTGGGCCTCGGATAGACCGTGTTGCCTGCCTGGACTGCGAAGGAGTAGCCGTAAGTGCCGCGACTGTCGAAGAGTCCCTTGGGCTGGATAAGCTTCTTTGCCATGAACTACCTCCTTTGCCTGCGCAAATTCACAACGAATCGGGGATGATTCGGGGCCGGAAACGGGCGCACCCATGAACGCCGCTTGAGACTCGGACGAATATAGCACCGCACCACTATCCTGTCAAGAAGAGTGTTTCGTGAAGCAATGCAGGGGCTCACAGTTGCATTTTGATATAGTGTATGATATACATATTATGGTTACTACTGGTACGCTATGCGGCGGCCGGGACTGACATATGATCGAGATGGGTGAGAACAGGAGGTCCAGCCGGCTGAAGGCGCGGCTGCGGCAGGCGCAGGTAAGCCCGGCGAACGGAGATGCTTCCCGGCAAGATATGAGAGACTCCATCACGGAACGGCGTGTTCAACACGAGAGGAAGACGACGAAACTCTCGAGTCTCAGGGCGTACGTACCCGGCCCGGTGGTGGGCGTCTGTGCTGGCGCCTTCCTCCTGGCTGCCGCTCTCATCGCTTTGAGCGGCACGCTCGACATCGCCGACAAGGTAGGCGCCGCGCTCACGGTCTCGAGCAATTGGAT
The DNA here is from genome assembly GCA_016844565.1 of Dehalococcoidia bacterium. Classification (GTDB taxonomy): domain Bacteria; phylum Chloroflexota; class Dehalococcoidia; order JAENJB01; family JAENJB01; genus JAENJB01. The sequence goes on along the minus strand of JAENJB010000092.1, from coordinate 4,645 downwards.
GGATGCCGCGCTGGACGCCTTTCTGGTGCTGATGGTCGGCGCGTTTGCTACTCGCGTCGTTTCCAAGCTGGTCATTGAGCGAATCAAGATGGCCGAGGCCTTGCGCGAAAGCGAAGAGCTGTTCAAGACACTGGCCAACGGCTCGCCGGTCGGCATTTACATCGTGCAGTACGGAAAGTTCCGGTATGCCAACCCTGTTTTCGTAAGCTTAGTTGGCCGCACAGAGGATGAAGTGCTGGGTACGGATCCTCTGGAGATTGTCGCTGCTGAAGACAGAAAGACGGTCAAGGAAAGAGCCGCAAAGATGCTGGAGGGAGAACTCTCTTCGCCGTATGAGTTCAGGGTGCGTCACAAGGACGGAGGCCAAAAGTGGCTGATGGAGTCGGTGAGCTCCATAAAGTACCAGGGCAGGAGGGCGACGCTGGGCTGCTATATGGACATCACCGAACACAGACAGGCGGAGGATGCGCTTAAGCTTCAGGAGGCCTACTACCAGCAGCTCTTCGACAACTCGCCTGACGCCATCGTCACGCTGGACAGCGGCGACAGGGTTGTCGACATCAACAAGGGATTCGAGACGCTTTTTGGTTACTCAAAGGAGGAAATCAGGGGCCGGTTCGTCAGAGAGCTTGTCGTCCCTGCGAACCGTTTTGATGAAGTGTCGTCGGTGCATCAGGCCCTTCTCGGTACCGGCTCTGTCCGCAACGAGACAGTTAGAATACGCAAGGATGGCAGCCCGGTGGATGTCTCGGTGGTCGGCTACCGCATCACCTCCGGCGACAAATCGGTCGGCACCTGTGTCATATACAGCGATATCAGCCACCGCAAGAAGATGGAGGAAGAGATAAGACGGGCGGCGAAGGAATGGCGGACGACCTTCGACTCCATTACAGATTCGGTTGCCATTCTGGACGGGGACTTCAGGCTGGCCAGGGTGAACAAGGCCTTTGCCGACACTGTCTCCAAGAGCCCGAAAGAGGTTATCGGGAGCGCCTGTTACCGGGTAATTCAAGGGAGGGACGAGCCCTGCCCGGCCTGCTATCACCGAGAGGTAGTCAGGACCGGAAGACCGTGTACGGCGGAGGTCTCCATACCCGATGCGGGGGTTTCTATCGAGGTGACCGCGTCCCCGGTCTTCGATGGGACAGGGCAGGTAGTAGGTTCCGTCCGGGTGGCCAGAGACGTGACCGGGCGCAAACAGATGCAGGAGCAGCTTATGTTATCCGATAGGCTGGCCTCTATTGGCGAGCTGGCCGCCGGTATCGCTCACGAGCTCAACAACCCCCTGACGAGCGTTATCGGCTTCTCCCAGTTGGTCATGGAGAGGGATATTGCCGATGACATCAGGGATGATCTAACGCTAGTCTATAGCGAAGCTCAGCGCGCCGCCGGGATAGTCAAGAATCTCCTCACCTTTGCCCGAAAACACGCGCCGGTGAAGCAGCCGACCCAGATCGAGAATGTCATCGAGGACGTGCTGAGACTGCGCGCCTATGAGCAGAAGGTGAGCAATATCGAGGTGTGCAAACGGTTTGCCTCCGAGCTACCAAAGATCATGGTCGACTATTTTCAAATGCAGCAGGTCTTCCTCAATATCATCATCAACGGCGAATACTTCATGACCCAGGCCCACAAAAAGGGCGTGCTGACCGTTGCTACCGAGAGGCTCGGTGATATGGTCAGGATTTCTTTCGCTGATGACGGCCTGGGGATTCCAAAGGAGAACCTGACCAGGATATTTAACCCTTTCTTCACCACCAAGGAGGTGGGTAAGGGCACGGGGCTTGGTTTGAGCATCTGCCACGGCATAATCAACGAGCACGGCGGCCGCATTTACACCAGAAGCCGGCCGGGTGAAGGCGCCACTTTCGTCATAGAGCTGCCCGTAAGCTGTCAGTAGCCGAAAGGGGGGGATGCAATGATATGGGTCAACGGCAAGGGCAGAAGCATTCTGGTGGTTGAAGATGAACCAGCCATCAGCGAAGTTTGTGTGAGGACGCTCATAGGCGAAGGGTTTCAGGTAAAAGTCGTTTCCAACGGGAATGCCGCTCTGGACGTATTGGCGGAAAAGGAGTACGACCTCTGCCTTATCGATCTCAGGACGCCGGAGATGGATGGCGTCGAACTCTACGCGCGCCTGAAGCAACAGCATCCGGGGATGGTCGATAGGGTCATATTCACCACCGGGGACGTCTTGAGCGACAACATCAAAACGTTTCTGGAGACCGCCGGCAGGCCGTGTTTGCCCAAGCCCTTCACTCCCGACGAGCTCAGGATAATAGTCAGAACGGTCCCGGCCCCTGGTTAGATAACGGAGGAGATCTCCCCCTCCATGGGGGAGAGGACGGATTCTTCCGCGCAGGGGTGACATGGTTGCTTGGGGGGCACGATGTGTTGCAGCGCCGTGTCGTACTCGCAATCCCGTAGGGGCACGGCGTGCCGTGCCCGCTGTCAAAGCAGCGTGGGCGACAAAAAGAGAGGGGGCTCCAGAGCCCCCTCTCTTGTCACTTACTTCGGGCGTACTACGGCGTGACCTCCTCGGCGATGTGGATCGCGAGGGCCTGAGTATCGGTATTGGCAGTTGGGGCAGCGCTGTCGGTGACCCTCACTGTAAAACTGAAGTTCCCGGCGGCGGTCGGAGTTCCCGTGATGGCCCCGGTGGCCGGGTTCAGGGCGAGACCGGCCGGCAAAGCTCCGGCGCTGATGCTCCAGGTGTAGGGTATCGTGCCTCCCACCGCCTGCACCGTGGCGCTATAGGCCACGTTCTTCGTGCCGCCGGCCAGGCTGGTAGTGGTGATTTGAAGCACGCCCGCGCCAGCGATGTTCACCGTGAAGCTCCTGGTGGCGCTCTTCTTCGCAGGCGAGCTGTCCTCCGCCTTGACGGTGAAGGTCGAGTCTCCCGCACCGGTCGGCGTTCCCGTGATGGCCCCGGTGACCGGGTTCAGGGCGAGACCGGCCGGCAAAGCTCCGGCGCTGATGCTCCAGGTGTAGGGCTCCAGGCCGCCTGTGGCGGCGACGGCCCCGTTATAGGCAACACCCACCTCACCATTCGGGAGGCTGGGGGTGACGATCTCCATGCCGCCCTTGGCCTTGGTCACCGTCAGCTTGATCACCGGTTTGAACATTGCCTTCCCGTTGCCGGTAACGTTCACCGACTTGTCGGCGTCGAAGTCGAAGAGCAGGACCGTGGCCTGGCCCGCCACTACATCAAAGGGTCTGACGAACTTCAGCTTGCCGCTGGGTACGGTAGCATCGACAGGCTGGCCTTCCCTGAAGCTCACTCTAACTCTGGTGACATTCATCCTGATCTGGGTGTATTTGCCGGCGGTCAGGTTGGCCGTAGCCAGCACCTGCTCGATACCCCTGATCTGGAGCAGGTCGAAGGTGCTCGGACCGCTCAGCGCCATCGGCAGCCAGCCCTTTTCATCCTCCTGGCCCGCCCCCGCCTTGTGTATCTCCACGCTTTCAACCGTGACCTCGACGCCGGTTACCTCCTGCCGCGGAGGCGCGTCGGTTACCCGTACCTCGACCGTGCCGTTCCCGCCCTGCTGACCGCTTGACGCGGGCGCTGGCGCCGTCGACGGAGAAGTGGTTGGCGTGGGGCCGGACGTCGACGGGGATGTTCCCGCTGGCGCCGTCGTGCAGCCGGACATGATGAGTGCTGCAATGATAAGGATGCCGATAAGAAGATGGGGTAATCTGCTGATATACTTCATTTCTTTCCTCCAGATGTTTTGAACTGTATAACGGAGCCGGCGGGTGAAGTGTCAGTATACGGCATGAGAAAACACAAAGCTATAGTACGAAAGTTAACTGATTCGCCATGCCTGACCATTACTATTTTGCCATTGAGGGCGAGGTCCCGGTGTCTATATAATAGTAGCGAACCGATATAGAGCGGAAATAGAGCATCTGTCAAGACAAGGGGCGCAAGACCGTTTGGGAATCACTCTCACCCCAACCCTCTCTCCCCTGGAGGGAGAGAGTTAGAACCTGTCCTGAGCTTGTCGAAGGAGAGAGGGGGAAGAGAGAGCAGGGTGAAAGGTTGATAAGCAATCCAATAGGAAGGTGACCGATGGCCGCGAACGCCGATGTCGTTGTCCTGTGGGGACGGGAATTCAATCTAGTCAAGAGAGGGCTGTCAGAGGCCCAGGTGACCTCGTTTGTCGACGAACTGGTCAAGCAGCAGGGCGCGATGAGCCAGCGGCAGCAGCATCTGGAGGCTCTGACGAAGCTGGCCGAACGGACTGTGACCGAGGCCAACAAGCTGGCCGATGAGACCAAGCAGGACGCTGCTGCTCATGCCAAAGCCGAAGGGGCCAGGATTGTGGCCGAGGCGGAGAAACGCGCCAAAGAGGACGCCGCACGGATGCTTTCCGAAGCGGAAACCAGGGCCCATCAGCTCCTGAAGAAGAAGGAGTCCGAAGCCGTGGCCACGGCCACCGAGCAGATGGAGGCCATGAAAGCCGCCGCCGAGATACTGGCTGAAGAGGTCATGAAAGAGGCCAGGGAAGGAGAGGCCAGGGCCAGGAGCGAGGCCTCCCGGGTCGTCGCCGAAGCGGAAGCGCAGGCCCGCCGGATCGTCAAAGAGAAGGAGTCCGAAGCCGTCTCTCAGGCTGCCGAACAGGCTCACTCCATCAGGGCC
>JAENJB010000010.1 GCA_016844565.1 Dehalococcoidia bacterium | reverse complement strand
AAACGCATCCTGAAACGGTATCTTCCGGACCTCCTCAGGCTCTCTCCTCTCCTGGAAGACCCTGGTGAAATACTCCTCCTCCTTCTGTCCGGCCTCTGCACCATGGAACTCGCTCACCAGTATCTTTGCCAGTCTCTTCTTGAGGAGCATGGGATTGACCTTCCCCTGGGCCAGGTCAGCCTTGATCTCGGCCAGCTCCGCATCCGGGACATCGGTCAGCAATTCAAAATAATCACCTAGCACGGAATCGGGTACGGACATGAGCTTACCATACATCTCCCGCGGCGGCTCGTCTATGCCGATATAGTTGCTCAGGCTCTTGCTCATCTTCTGGCTGCCGTCGGTCCCCACCAGTAGCGGGACCAGCACTATCTGTTGCGGCGTCTGGCCCTCGGCCAGCTGCAGCTCGCGGCCGACCAGGCAGTTGAACTTCTGGTCTATCCCGCCGAACTCCACGTCAGACCTGATGACCACGGAATCGTGGGCCTGCAACAGCGGATAGAGCAACTCAGTGACAGCCACCGGACGGCTGGCCGCCATCCTCTTGCTGAAGTCCTCCCGGGCCAGCATCTGGGCCACGGTGAACTTGCTCGTCAGGGCAATCACATCCGCCAGACCGAACTTCCCGTACCATTCACTTTGCCACCTCAGCTCGGTCTTGTCCCGATCGACTATCTTGAAGAACTGCTTCATATAGGTCTGAGCGTTCTCCTGCACCTCACCGGCGGTGAGCATGGTCCTGGTGGTGGACGCCCCGCTGGGGTCGCCGATTTGAGCCGTCCAGTCACCGATTATCAGGACGACCTTATGCCCTATCTCCTGGAACTGCCGCAGCTTTCTCAGTCCGACTACATGGCCCAGGTGGATATCGGGACGGCTCGGATCGAAGCCCTGCTTCAGCCGGAGCGGCCTGCCCGAATCCAGCAAGCGGACCATCTCTTCTTCGGCGATTACCTCGGCGACGCCACGTTTCAGCAGACTGCCGTGCCCGACTGTGGTCAAAGTCTACCCTTTCCTATCCCCCGTCATTGCGAGCCCCAATTTATCGGGGCGCGGCAATCCCACAACACTCCTTCTGAGATTGCTTCGTCATCCCGATTATATCGGGACTCCTCGCAATGACAGAGAGGCGGGGAGAATCACTCCGCCTTCTTGAGTAGCCTCCTGGCCTTCTCTATGTCCTTAGCTACCTGCGCCTTCAGGTCTTCGGGCGTGTCGAAACGCACCTCGTCCCTGATACGCTGCACCACCTCGATCTTCAACTCGCCCCCGTAGAGATTGCCGTGAAAATCCAGGATGAACACCTCTACCGTGCGATCCCCGCCCCCAAAGGTGGGCCGAATGCCTATATTGGTAACCGAAGGATGGCGGGACTGGTCGGGATAGGCCCAGGTGGCATAGACGCCGTCGGCGGGAAGGGCCTGCTCGGCATCTAGGGAAAGGTTGGCAGTTGGGAAACCCAGTGTCCGTCCCACCTCACGTCCCAGGATAACCTGCCCCCTGAGGCTGAAAGGGCGTCCCAGAAACTTATTCACTTTAGATATGTTCCCCGCCACCAGCGCCTGCCGAATGGAGGAACTGCTCACCACCTCACCATCAATCATCTTGGGCGGCACCACCTCCAGAGAGAAACCCATCCCCTGGCTCAGATGCCGGAGCATGTCAATGTCCCCTTCCCTGCCCCTTCCCAACGCGAAGTCCTCCCCAATTATCAATCCTCGCATCCGCATGTACTTTTGTAGCAAGTTGACAAACTCAAGGGCAGGCAGTCCGGCCAGGGCTGGGGTGAAAGACAGAGTTGCCACCAACTCTACACCGATGCTCCGCAGTAGACGGACCTTCTCTGCCAGCGTCGTCAAAAGCGCCACCTTCCGTCCCGTGAACACCGTCTCGGGGTGCTGGCGAAAGGTGACCACACCGGCGAGAAAGCCTCCTGCAGCAGCCCGTTCGCGCAGCCGGGCTATGATCTGCTGGTGGCCCAGATGAACGCCGTCAAACACACCAACAGCAAGGATGGTATCCCTCTCGGGAACAAGCCGCTTGAGCTCTTCCTCTATCAGAAGCATAATCTAAAAAGCCCCGGGAGATACTCCCAGGGCCCACTCACTCGACACTCTGGTTCACAGTGTCCCGGCCAGCTTCCGCCCCACCGCAGCCACCACCGGCGCTACTTGCTGCATCAGCCTTGCGAAGTTATCAAAGGTGAGCGACTGGGCTCCATCCTTGAGCGCCTGGTCCGGGTTCGGGTGGACCTCTATCATGAGACCATCTGCCCCGGCCGCAACGGCAGCCAGCGCGAGAGGAGCTACCAGGTACCATTTCCCCGTTCCATGGCTCGGGTCGGCAATAAGAGGCAAATGGCTCACTTTCTCCACAATGGGTATGGCGCTGATGTCCATAGTATTGCGAGTATAGGTCTCGAAGGTCCTGATGCCGCGCTCACAGAGGATAACCTTCCGGTTGCCCCTGGCCAGAATATACTCCGCCGAGAGCAACCACTCCTGTATGGTGGCTGACATGCCCCTCTTCAGCATTACCGGCTTCTGACTATTACCCGCTTCCTCCAGAAGAACGAAGTTCTGCATGTTTCGGGTGCCGATCTGCAGAATATCAGCGTATTGAGCTACCACATCTACGTCGCTCGGAGCGAGTACCTCGGTGATTATCGGCAGCCCCGTTTCCTTCCTGGCCTGAGCCAGCATGCGGAGACCCTCTTTGCCTAACCCGCGAAACTGGTAGGGAGAGGTGCTGGGTTTGAAAGCTCCACCACGAAAGATATGAGCTCCGGCAGCCTTGACCGCCCGGGCGGTGGACATGACCTGCTCCTCGGTCTCGGTGGCGCACGGTCCGGCGATAACGACCACTTCATTACCACCGATGGTGAGAGAGCCCACCTTGACCAGACTATCCTCCGGCTGGAACTCGCGGCTCGATAGCTTGTACGGTCGCGAAATAGGAATAACATCCTCCACGCCAGGCAGCAGTTCGAGAGTGTCACGCAACTCAGGGTAGGTCTGCCCGATCACCCCGATCACTGTCCTCTCCATACCGCGAGAGAGGTGCCCGTGAAGATCCAGCGCCGTCAGCTTCGCCAGCACACCCTCGATCTCACCTTCGCCAGCTTCCTTGCTCATTATGACCAGCATCGTATTTCCTTTACTAGCTACTTGTGGTTCTGAGCCCTCAGACTTGTCGCACCCCTGAGATAGACATGGACCAGATCACCCGCCTGTTTCTCGGTATTGACCAGCATCAGCACGCGAATACACCGCCCCAGGGCGCCCTGGACAGCCATCTCATGCCCGCAAAGAAGGGCCATTTCCGTCCACCCCAACTCGCGGGCGGCCACCGCCGGAAACTCGGCGTTGAGGTCGGTGGTGGTGGTGAGGATAATGCTGCCCACATCCTCGGTGGTCACCGCATTGGCCTCAACCATTCTCAGAAGCAACTCCCTGGTCGCCTCCAAGATGTCCTCCTTCGTATTCGCTCCACATGTGGTGGCTCCCCTTATACCCCGACACCACATTGCTAACTCATTACTTCCTCGCTATTGATTTCCAGCCAAGTCCCCCGGCGAACGCCGCCGAAGGTAAAAGGCCGCTTCTGAAAGTGGGCATAAGCCTATCTCATTTGTCCTTTTCCGTCAAGCGTTAAGGTGATGCCAGTTCGGCTCTCGCCGGAGTCTTCCTATCTGTCTTTCCTTGACAATAGGGAAGCTAATCTTTAGAATTTGCGAGGTCGTGCTAGACGGGGAGCTAGCGGTGCCCTGTACCCGCAATCCGCTATAGCGGGGTTGAACTCCTGCTCGAGGTCCCGTCACTTCGAGGACTGCCGTGGTTAAGAAACGTTGATGGTTGGGGCCTGTGCGGCAGAGCACTACCAACCCCGTCAGGTCCGGAAGGAAGCAGCGGTACGTAGCCACCTCTGGGTGTTACAGGGATCCCTGGCCGGAGTTGTCTGGCCGCGGTAAGCTGGATGTGGAGAACGACAGCAGGTGCACGACCATAAAGCAAAACCGGCACAGAGCAGCCACCTGAAAAACAATAATATCAACAAAAGGAGGCCGCAAACATGGAACTCGGACTAGCCGGGAAATCGGTCATTGTCACTGGAGGGGGCTCTAACATAGGGCGCGGTATCGCCCTCGGTTTCGCCAGGGAAAAGGCGAGCATCGTCATCGCCGAAATCGACCCGGGACAGGGACAGAAGGTTGCCGACCAGGCCAAAGCCCTGGGAGCCAAGGCGACCGTCGTTCAGTGCGATGTCACCAATTGGGACTCCGTCCAGGCGCTAGTGAAGCAGGCCATTGAGATCAATGGGAAAGTAGACGTCCTGGTGAACAACGTGGGCTGGACCAGGGACCTCTTCTTCGCCCAGAAACCCAGGGAGGACTGGGTAAAGGAGATAAACCTCAATTTCTGGAGCGTCATCAACACCTGCCGCGCCGTTATCGATCACATGGTGGAGCGAAAATACGGCAAGGTGGTTAACATCGGCTCGGACGCCGGCCGGATGGGCGAGCCTCGCGAGGCTGTCTACTCCGGCACCAAGGGCGGAGTCATCGCACTTACCAAGGCCCTGGCCAGAGAGTATGGTCGCTACGGAATCAACCTCAACTCTGTATGCCCCGGGGTGGTCGTCCCCGCCAAACCGGAAGACATCGGCAAGGAAAGCCTGTGGCATGAAGCCATGAGCTTCCTGACCCCCGAGAAACAGAAGGAATGGTCCAAGCTCTATCCGCTGGGCAGGCTCGGGCAACCCGAGGATATCGCCAATGCGGTGGTCTTCCTGGCTTCCGACGCCGCTTCTTACATCACCGGCCAGACACTCAGTGTGGATGGCGGCTTCACCATGATGTAGCTTGATAACCTCTTACCCCCTAGCCCCCTCTCTCCTTTAAAGGAGAGAGGGGGACGTGTTGTGCTAGAGGGGCTACGCCCCTCTAAGACGCCCCCTGATAAACGCTTTCATAGCGGACACAAAGTAAGAAAGGAGCAAGCAGGATGGCAGACAAGAAACGGTATGGCCTGTTGGAGATGGACGAGGAAACGAAGAAGAGGCTGGACAAGGAGATCAGAAAGCAACCCTTTCACCGCCCCACCGGGGAAGAACTGAAAGCAATGCTAAAAGAAAAGAGGAAAGGGCTACCCAGACCTATAGATGTGCATTGCCATCCTTACACCAAGACAGGCTGGAAAAGCCTGGGCCGTTTCAGACCCCATCTGGAGAAGTACCTTTACAACAAAGAAAATGTGACCGCGGAAACGATAACCGCGGAAGCACCTACTGACGAAGAATGGGTGCAGGTTTACCGCGAGCTCGGCGTTGCAACTACTCCCGTGGGATGGGACGCCGAGACCACAATGGGCCTCCGTCCCCCGTACGGGCCCGATGAGCTGTATCAGTCCAACACCAACGACTATATGGCCAGCCTGAGAGACAGGTTCCCCGATGTGGTCATCGCCGCCTGGGGCTCTGTCGACCCCTGGAAGGGCAAGAAAGCCTTGGAGGAGGCAGAGAGGGCCATCAAGAAGCTCAAGTTGATCGGCCTCAAGTTCCAGCAGACCGGTCAGGCTTTCATGATCAGCGACAGGCAGTTCTATCCTCTCTGGGACCTCCTGCAAGAAATGGAAGCCCCAGTGCAATTCCACACCGGCTACACCGGACTTGGAGGCGGGGCTCCCGGAGGCCTGGGAGTAAAACTGAAGTACACCATGAATGTCATCCCGGACTTTGATGATGTGGCAGCGGATTTCCCAAAGCTCAAGATGATCCTGCTGCACCCCGCCGAAGGGCGTGACGAGGACGCCGTGCTGGTGTGCCGGCATAAGGGGAACTGCTACCGTGAGCTGTCAGGTATGTGGCCGGAATACATGCCGATAAACGTCCCGAAGACCTGGTATGAGCTGAACCGGCGCCAGCAGGACAAGTATATGTTCGGCTCGGAGTTCAACCTCTTCCCGCTCAGCGGAATACTGTACCAGCAGTACCAACTGGATTACAGAGAGGGCATCCTGGAGAAGCTCCTCTGGAAGAATACAATCCGCATCCTCGGCCCGGAACTGGAGAGATCCGGGGTCAACCTGAAAGAGTGGCGCATTAACCTGGCCGAGGTCTAGAGGAATTGACACGATGGGCATGAAAGAAGAAGTCGAGAAGCTCAAGGAACAGGAAGCCAAAGCCAGGGCCGGAGAGAGCCCTCAGGCCATCGAAAAACAGCACAAAGAGGGCAAGCTCACCGCTCGGGAGAGGCTGGCTAAGTTCTACGACGAAGGGACGTTTGTCGAACTGAACGCTTTTGCCCAGCACCAGTGTCACGACTTCGGAATGGACAAGAGGCGCCCCTACGGAGACGGCGTAGTCACTGGATACGGAAAGGTGAACGGACGAACGGTCTATGCCTACGCCCAGGATTTCACCGTATTGGGCGGCACCGTCGGCCACACCCACGCCATGAAGATAGTCAACCTGATGAGAATCGCCCAGGAGGCCCATGCCCCGGTAGTGGGCCTGGTGGACTCCGGTGGCGCCAGGATACAGGAGGGCACCGGCACTTACAGCCTCATCTTCGCCGAGAACATCGACGCCTCTGGCGTGGTGCCGCAGATATCCGTCATCATGGGGAACTGTGCCGGCGGCGGGGTCTACTCTCCGGCGCTCACCGATTTCATCTTCATGGTCGAAGGCACCAGCCAGATGTTCATCACCGGCCCGGAGGTCATCAAGCAGGTCACCGGAGAGGAAATCACCATGCAGGACCTGGGCGGCGCCAGGCCCCAGAGTAGAATCTCCGGCGTGTGCGACTTTGTGGTCAGGAGCGACGAGGATTGCCTGGAGCAGGTGAAACGCCTGCTGTCCTTCCTCCCATCAAGCTACAAGGACGCCCCCCCCGTGGTCAAGACGGCCGATGCCTTTGACCGCAGCGAAGAGAGCCTGCTAGAGATAGTGCCCGATGACCCGCGGCAGGTGTTCGATATGCGCCAGATAATCAAGAAGGTCCTCGATAACGGCGATTTCCTTGAGGCGAAGGCCAACTTCGCCAAGAACATAGTGACCGGCTTCGGCCGCCTGGAGGGCCACACCGTCGGCATCATCGCCAACCAGCCCATGGTGGCCGCCGGCTGCCTCGATTGCGACGCCTCGGATAAGGCGGCCCGGTTCTATCAGACATGCGACTGCTTCAACATTCCCATCATTACCCTTGTTGATGTCCCCGGATACATGCCCGGCTCGAAAGAAGAGCACAAGGGCATCATCAGGCACGGCGCCAAGATGCTCTACACCTACAGGGAAGCTACCGTTCCCAAGATAGCCTGCATCATCCGCAAGGCCTACGGAGGCGCCCAGGTGGCCATGGGTGTCAAAGCCATGGGCGCCGACCTCATCCTGGGCTGGCCCACCGCCGAAGTCGCCGTCATGGGCGCCGAGGGGGCGACTAACATCCTCTACCGCAAGGACATTGCCGAGGCCGCCGATAAGGAAGCAACCAAAGGCCGGCTCATCGAAGAGTACCGCAGCACCTTCAACACACCCTACTATGCCGCCTCCCGGCAGCTGATCGACATCATCATTGACCCTCGCCAGACACGTCCCCAGCTGATAAAGGCGCTGGAACTGCTGCGAAACAAGAGGGAAGAACGTCCGAAGAAGAAGCATGGCAACATCCCGCTGTAAACACGTTCGTCGGGGTATGCTAGCGGCGCAAACCGGTCTCTTCGTCGTTCTCGCGGGAATGCCGGGCGGAGGCACCCATACTCTACCTGTCATTGCGAGTCCCGATGGAATCGGGACGAAGCAATCTCTATGCCCATAGTGCTGTTGAGATTGCTTCGTCGCCTCCGGCTCCTCGCAATGACGGCGAAGGACTGGCAGTTTTCATTCTTCGTGGTACCTGTGTAGATCAGCATGACGGAGATGAACAAGAGCGGGCCGGTGCCCCCGCTGAGAGCCAGGGCGCTGCTGAGGGAACTCGGACTTAAGGCCAAGAAGAGCCTCGGGCAACACTTCCTCGTTGATGAGAGCGCACTCAAGAAGATAGTCGAAGCCGCCGAACTGGCCCCTGAGGACGTGGTCATCGAGGTCGGTCCCGGGCTGGGCATACTCACCTGTGAGCTTGCCCGCCGCGTCGCCCTGGTTATTGCCCTGGAGATGGATGAGCAGATGGTCCAGGCGCTACGACACACTGTACGGGATTTCCCCAATATCATCGTGCTCAAAGCCGATGCCCTCCAGGTGGACCCCTCATCCATATTGCGGGAACACGCGGCGCAACTGGCGCCCTCGGGTTACAAGGTTGTCGCCAATCTTCCCTACTACATAACCTCACCCATGCTGCGTCATTTTCTTGAGGCGTCGCTGCCCCCGCGCCTGATAGTCGTGACCGTGCAGCGCGAGGTGGGAAAGAGGATCGTCGCTCAGCCGGGAGAGATGAGCCTGCTGAGCGTGGCCGTACAGGTATACGGGCAGCCGAAAATAATCGCCGAAGTGCCACCCCGGAGCTTCTATCCCCCACCGAAGGTGTCGTCCGTCATCCTTCGAATTCAGCCGCACGCCGCAGGGCGCTTGCCAGCACAGCCCACCAGGGAATTCTTTACCGTTGTGAGAGCCGGCTTCTCGGCGCCTCGAAAGCAACTGCGCAACGCGCTGGCCAACGGAATGGGGCTTCCACACGCCCAGACCGTCAGCCTCCTGGAAAAGGCGGGAATCGCGCCGGAGCGGCGCGCCGAGACATTAAGCCTCCCAGAATGGGAAAAACTGCGGGAGACGCTGGCCGGGGAAAGGAATGATATCCTTGCTCAGAGCTAGAGGCCCGGCCAAACTGAATCTTACGCTGGAAGTCCTCGGCAGGAGAACTGACGGCTATCACGAGGTGCGCACCGTCCTCCAGGCAATAGACCTGTGCGACACCTTGCTCTTTCAGGCGGACGAGCACATCTCCCTATTCTGTCAACGCACGCCCCTGCTGACCGGCGACAATACCATCCTGACAGCCGCTCGACTGCTCCGGGAAAGGTCGGCTTCACCCGCCGGCGCGGTTATTGAGCTCGAAAAACACATACCTGTGGCCGCCGGATTGGGCGGAGGCAGCAGCGACGGGGCCGCCACACTCCGGGCGCTGAACGGGCTGTGGAAGACAGGGCTCGACCGGCAGACCCTGCAGCCCCTCGCCGAGATGCTGGGGTCAGATGCACCCTTCTTCCTCTACGGCGGCACGGCCCTCGGAGAGGGCAAGGGCGAGCGAATAACCCAGCTCCCCAGTGCCATCTCCGGACCCATCGTCCTGCTGGTGCCTCCCCTGACCGGCCGGCCAGAGAAGACCGGACAGCTTTATGCCCTTCTGAATACAGCCGATTTCACCGGAGGCCAATTCACTCAACGCCTCACGGAAGTCCTGCGCAAAGGCCAGCCCATCGCTCCGTCACTTCTCTACAACGCCTTCGAAAGGGTGGCTCTCGGTTTCTTCCCGGGCTTGCAGGAGTACAGACAGCGCTTCCTGGAAAGTGGGGCCTCGCAAGTCCACCTGGCAGGCTCCGGCCCTGCGCTTTTCACCCTCGCCGGGGACGAGACCCAGGCTGCCCGGATTTGCCAGACGTTGAGACGCCAGCGGTTGACGGCTTATGTGGTCCGCCCCTTCGTCGAGGAGAAGGATATTCATTGAAAGCCACCTCGCGGGCGAGTTGCTGCAGTCCCTCTCTACACCCTGTAATATGGGAGACCGTCTGACGATGCTTGAGGAAGTTTGCGTTTCTCTGGACGTTGAGACCACCGGCCTCAATGCCGAAACCGATGACATCATCGAGATAGCCGCCATCAAGTTCGATGGCGGAAAGACCATCGGCACCTTCCACTCCCTGGTTAAGCCCTCCGTGCCTATTCCCTACCACATCCAGTGCCTGACCGGCATCTCCCCCGCCGAGGTGCTCGACGCTCCACGACTGGCCGAGATCATGCCGGGCCTGGTGTCTTTCATAGGCAGTCATGCGCTGGTGGGACACAATCTTTCCTTCGACCTCGGCTTTCTCTCTCGCCGGAGCACTGCCCTGAACAACCCCGTCTACGATACCCTGGAACTGGCACTTCTGTTGTTGCCGGGGCTGTCCCATTATACACTTGCCGCCGTAGCTGAGCACCTGGGGTGCGCCGCTCCTGTTGTGCATCGCGCCGATGCCGATGCCGGCATCTCGCAGGCGGTATTCCTGGCCCTACTGAATAGGGCGGCGGGGCTACCCCCGCCGGTGGTCTCGGAGATCGTCCGGCTGACATCGTTCACCGCCTGGTCCATGCTGCCGCTCTTCAGGAACATCGAGAAGGCGAACCAGGCAGCGCAGGTCCCGACTTCAGTCGGAACGGGTCAGGCACTGGAGTCTTCCTTTGCCTTTCTGTCTCAGGAGGCCGAGAAAGTCCCGCCTAAAGTCGGGACGGGGTCCAGCAGAAAAGCCCTCGACATGGACCGGCTTACGGCAATCCTCGAGCCCGGCGGGTCCCTGGAAAAGAGCTGGAGCAACTACGAGCACCGGGATGAGCAGGTCCGGATGATGCAAGCCGTGGCCAGAGCGCTCAGCGAAGGCCGCCACCTGCTGGTGGAGGCAGGTACGGGGACCGGCAAGTCGCTGGCCTATCTGCTGCCCGCCTGCACCTTTGCCCTGCAAAACAACGTACCTGTGCTGGTCTCCACCAACACCATTAACCTTCAGGAGCAACTCCTGCAAAAAGACATCCCCGGTCTCAGAGCTGCTCTCGGGCTGGGGACAGATGACCTTAGAGTGACCGTACTCAAGGGACGCTCAAACTATCTCTGCCTGAGGCAATGGGACAACTTGCGGCAAGCCCAACTCTCCCCGGAAGAGAACAGGTTTCTGCTCCGCGTGCTGGTATGGCTCACCCAGACCACCACCGGCGACAGGAGCGAACTCCGTATCGCCGGCCCGGAAAACCAGGTCTGGAACAAGGTCTGCTCCCGAGAAAAGGACTGCCTGGGGACGCACTGCTTGCGCCAGAAGCAGGGTTTCTGCTTTCTCTACCAAGCCCGTCAACGAGCGGAGGAAGCCCACCTGACGGTGATAAACCACGCACTGCTCCTCTCCGACCTCGCCAGCGGCGGCAAGACCCTGCCCCAGTTCAATCATATCATCATCGATGAGGCGCACCACCTGGAAGGCCAGACAACCGAGCAATTCGGCTTTCAGATTTCCCTCACAGAGCTTTCCGACTACTTCAACACTATCAGCCACCATCTTGGGGGCACCGTCTTCGGCGGCCTCCTCGCCGAGGTACGCAACGCCCTGAGAACGGCAGCGCCGCTGGCTTCGGAGCGGAGGGCCGTCGGGGAGTTGACCGCAGACCTGCAGGCGAAGACGGCAGGGGCCCAGCAGCAGGCCACCCAGCTTTTCGAACTCCTGGCCAGATTCGTTCAGGACCAGGCGCCCGCCCGTAAAGGGAACTACGAGACCCAGCTGCGTCTCACCGGCGCCTGCCGCTCCCAGTCCGCCTGGGATGTCCTGAAAATAGTCGCCGAGAACGTTGCCCTGAACCTGCAGGAATTGGTCGGAGGACTGAGCAGGCTATACACCGCTCTTGACAACCTGCCCCCACCTGACATTCCAGCGATGGATGGCCTTCTGGTGCGGCTCGAGGCACTGGCGCAAGATGGTACCGCTCTGCAGCGCCAGATCAACGCATCAGTCTTCACCCCTGAAGGGGGATACGTCTACTGGGCTACCATGAAGTCCGCCTCCGGCGAAGAGAAGACCGCGGTGCTGAAAGCTGCTCCGCTGGAAACCGGAGCCATCCTGCGCGACAGGCTCTTCAGCCGCAAGGAGTGCATCATCCTCACCAGCGCCACCCTCACTGTGGGGGACGATTTTGCCTTCATCAAAGGGCGGCTCGGACTGGACACGGCTGACGAGATGCTCATCGGCTCACCCTTCGATTACCGTTCCTCCACCCTTCTCTTCATAGTCCAGGATATTCCTGAACCGGACAGGCCTGGCTACCAGGCAGGGATCGAGGAGGCGTTGATGGCACTGGGCGTGGCAGCCCGGGGACGGACCCTCGCCTTGTTCACCTCCCACTCATCACTGCGAACCACGCTGTCATCCCTTCAACCGGCGCTGGAGAAGGAGGGCATCCTGGCCCTTGGACAAGGGGTCAGCGGCAGCACCTGGCAGGTGCTGGAGACCTTCAAGTCCCGCCCGGGCACCATCCTGCTCGGCACGAGCTCGTTCTGGGAGGGAGTTGATGTTCCCGGAGATGCCTTGAGCGTACTGGCTATCGCCAGGCTGCCGTTTCCGGTGCCGAGCGACCCGGTCAATGCCGCACGGTCGGAGCTTTTCGACAACCCCTTCGACGAATACTCTGTGCCCCAGACCGTACTGAAGTTCCGGCAGGGCTTCGGACGGCTCATCCGCACCCGGACCGACCGAGGGATTGTTGTTCTGCTGGACTCGCGGGTGAACTCGAGATACTACGGCTCAGTCTTCCTGAAGTCGCTTCCTTCCTGCACTGTGAAAAAGGGAACTCACCGCGACCTGGCGCGGGACGTCAAGAACTGGCTGGGCGTTTAGCAACCGCCGGATTTCCTTTCAATCCACTTCTTCACCAGAGCTTCCTCGTCACCTCTCGTTTTCAATCGCCCCTCCAGGCGCTCCTCCCGTAGATGCTCCTGCAAGCGGCCCATCTCTGAACCCGCGGGCACCCCCAGGGCCATCAGGTCCTCCCCTGAGAGCAGCGGCTTCACCAGGGATAACTGGCGGAGGAAAAGCTCAAGATACCAGCGCACCATGGGCGCGCCGGCCAGAGCATTGACCCGGATCGCCAGCGGGTGGCGGAGGTGCAGCCAGCGGTAAAGGGCACCGGGCGCGAGCGCGGAACTCGACATACGGGACACCTCGGACTTGATTTCCAGCGCGTCGCGCACTACCTTCCTGATAGCCCCGGGCACCTTCAGGCGATCGAGCAGTTGCCCTCCCTCCTCCGGGGTGAGATGGTAGACCAGGAGCGAAAGATACAGCGCCGGCATGTCCTTTGCAGAGCCCGCAAGCTCGCGCACCAGGGGGAACTTCAGCGCCAACCACCCGTTGCCCTTCAGAGACGGATGCAGCTGTTGCAGCACCCCCAACTCCGCTCCCCGACGCAGGATTCGCTCTGGTCTCTCTTCTCCAAGAACAAGCTCTATCTCGTGGCGCAGCCTATCTCCGCTTATCGTGTCCAGCATCTTCAAGTCACGCCGGAGCAGCCTCGCCGTCCCGGTCTCCATACGAAAGCCCAGTCTCTGCTCGTAGCGGATGGCCCTCAGGATGCGGGTGGCATCATCAACGAAGCTCCCAGGGTGGAGCACCCGGATGCAGCGCTTCCTCACGTCTTCCAGCCCCCCATAGTAGTCAATCAGAGTCCCCCACCGTGACACGGTGAGGTCGACAGCCATGGCATTGATGGTGAAATCACGGCGGAAGAGGTCTGCCTTGAGAGTGTCCGACCTGACCTCCGGAAGGGCGCCGGGATGGCTGTATGTC
Source organism: Dehalococcoidia bacterium (assembly GCA_016844565.1). Lineage (GTDB taxonomy): Bacteria > Chloroflexota > Dehalococcoidia > JAENJB01 > JAENJB01 > JAENJB01. Next base: position 1,384 of record JAENJB010000010.1, on the reverse strand, counting down.
TCCGAGCGAGCGGCCGCAAAATCGAAACGGAACTCACCAAGCCGTACTGTAGCAGTACCGAAGCGCTTATGCACCACCAGCCGGCCGTGAGTCCGGCGCGCGACAGCTTCCGCAAGGCTGAGGGCATCGCCCTCGCCCACTATGTCGATATCCAGGCAGGGACACCCCAGCAGAAGGTCCCGCACCACCCCACCCACGAGAAACAACCGTCCCGATGGTAATCGGGACTCTTCCACGAGACTACCGACCATCCTGAGGATCTCCCTGGCTTCCGGCGGGAGTCTCTCCATTTCAGCAGCCAGATTCAACGCGACCATAGCAGGGGCATTATAACATGGAGACCATGACCCAGATGACGAAAAGCTGTCATTGCTAGGGGCGAAGCCCCAAAGCAATCCGTCCCCGAGTCCTCTCCCCCTGGAGGGGGAGAGTTAGAGAGAGGGGGACGTCCTGTGCCCCACCAGCCTAGCATTGGAAACCCTCTTCGTTTATAATGTCGTGCTTAATAAGCATGAGTAAGAATAAGAAACTGAAAATACTCTTCGCCGCCGCCGAAGTCAGCCCCTTCACCAAGGTCGGCGGCTTAGCCGACGTGGCCGGTGCTCTCCCCAAAGCCCTTCAGCGCCTGGGCCACGACGTGCGCGTGGTGACACCTCGGTACGGCGGGACCAGGGATAATGGCGCCACCACGAGGATTACCGACAGGCCAGTCGGTGTGCCTGCCCTGGGCGAAACGGAAGAGGTAACCGTCTCCCAGTCATCCCTTAACGGCGGCGTACCGGTCTACCTCCTCGAGAATCAGAAGTACTTCGGGCGACCGGCTGTCTACGGCGAGCCTGATGACCTTAACCGCTTCACTCTTTTTTCGCGAGCGCTGCTGGAAGTACCGCGCTTGCTTGGGTGGCAGCCTGACATACTTCACTGCCACGACTGGCACGCGGCATCTGCCGTCGCCTTCCTGGGAAAAGACAAGGACCCTTGGTACCGTTCCACGGCTTCTGTTTTCACCGTCCATAACCTGGCCTATCAGGGATGGTTCGACGACAACTTCGAGGAGCGGGCCGGGTTCACCAAATACACGCAGGACCTGGACAATGCCTGCGGGCGGCAGTTCAACAGCATGATGTCAATGGCGTTGTTCTATGCTGATATCGTCTCCACGGTGAGTAAGCAATACGCTCGCGAGATACTCACCAAGGAGTATGGAGAGGGCCTGGACTCCCTCCTCCGCCACCGTCAGGTCAAGCCCTGCGGAATAGTGAACGGCATCGATTACGAGGAGTTCGATCCGGCGAAAGACACCCGCATCGCCGCCACGTATGACAGCTCGACTCCGGAGCGCAAGGTCTTGAACAAGACAGCGCTTCGGAAACGGTTGGGCCTT
>JAENJB010000091.1 GCA_016844565.1 Dehalococcoidia bacterium | reverse complement strand
GGCGGCCGAGACCTCCGGGGAACACGGATAGCATGGTGCTCCACTTCCCGAGTAAACTGAGGATGAGTCCGAGCAGCATGCGCCGCCAGGCTATCACCCCGCGGACCAGGTCCTCTTCGCCTACGCCAACCCCGGCGGCAAGACGAAAGCCCTCGCCAGGAAGGTCATTGGCTGGGGCAAGTCCGTCTTGACACTCGACAGCAAGGAAAACGCGAATCTGGTGGCGCTGGGAGCGAAGATAGTAAGGACAGAGGACCTCGCGAGAGATTGGCCACTACGAAGAGACACCGCATTGAAAGGAACTGGGGACAAGAAACTTGAGGAAACTAACCTTAATGCTTAGGGCCTCGCTGGAGATTGGCGACAGCACCCATTGAGATCGGTCGGCGGGTTTCAGATCCTGGAACTCTTGCGGGGTAATGTGCATTCGATGGTTGGGGAGCCTGATAGCGAACTGCTGAGGGCAGGATTGGAAAGTCAGCAGTAGGAAGCTGCTATAATGAAGGCGTAACATGCTGCTGGTGGCGGTCATCAGCAATTCGGGCGGGAGGCCATCGAGATGGTTGCCGGAATCAAAAGTAGGTACGTGGTGGATGACAAGGGAAAAGCCTTGAGCGTCCTGCTGGACATTAAGGCTTACCGGACGATACTGGCAGAGTTAGAGGAACTGGAAGCCATCCGCGCCTATGACGCGGCCAAAGCCTCTGGCGAAGAGCCGGTCAAGTTCGAACGGGCACTGGCAGAGATCGAGAAGTCCCGGCGGTGAACTACGGGCTCCTGATTCTGCCGCGTGCCCAAAAAGAGCTTTCCAGACTGCCACCCGCGGCTCGGGACAGGGCTGTCCCCGCCATTCGAAGACTGGCGGATGCGCCGCGGCCACGCGGCGGCCGGAAACTCACGGGGCGTGACGGCTGGCGCATCCGGGCCGGGGACTACCGGATTGTCTACGAGATTGATGACGGCAATCACCTTGTGACCATCTTGCATGTCGGTCACCGGCGAGATGTGTACCGTTAGTCGGATACGTTCCGCCGGAACACCAGATTGACGGGCTTGTGCACACGGTAGCCGCGGTCACCTCACCCCGAAATGGCTGGTATCGTTCAGCCTGACCAGGGAGCTCCAGTGGTCCTCGACGTGCAGGATGCTCACGCTGCCGACGGCCACCCGGAAGCTGCGGAGACCGGACAGCGGGACTTCCAGGGCGGCAGTGATGATCATCTGCAGGGTGATGCCGTGGCTGACCACCAACACGCCCGCTCCAGTACCTCCAGCAGGGACTCTCCCCCGGGCAGCGCTGCTGAGTAGTCTCCTTCACGCCACCGCCGCCAGAAGTCTGCCTGGCTGTCCTCGGACCTGAGCCGAGTCCAGGCCGTCAATGAGGCCCATGTTCAACTCCGCCAGCCCCAGACGGCTGCTCTGCTCCCTTCCCCTTTCGTTCAGGGGATGGTCGCTCATCCCACACTGGAGCTTTCCTTGGCTGAAGTTCTACAGTGCGGTCGCGATTTGAACGGGAAATCGAAGCATGATTAAGGGTTTGACACCACATTTTCGATAGTCCGCACCACAGTTCCGCGGTGCGAAGACCAGGCACATCGCCAAAATATGCGTTCAGCCCGAGTTCAACCCTGCTCAATCTCCCCGTCTGCCGAGCCTGGATTTCTTTCCGGCTACACATACCGTCAGCCTGTCGGCTATTCCAGGAAACCCCGCTGATGACAGCAGGGGCATCGCCTCGGGAGATGGACCTGTGGCATTTCCAACATCCCGGCGCCCGGTTACCACCCTGGCATTGACTTTCGTGCCATGCTGCCATAGACTGCAAAAGTCCCGAGATGTGGCGCTGTAAGAGCGCAGGAGATTGCCTCCGGGCTCCGCCTCTAGGCGGGCTGCGTTGAGTGCCCGCTGAAGGCGAGACGACATGGCAATCTCAGAAGAGATGTTATGAGATTGCTTCGGCCCGACCAAGTCGGGCCTCGCAATGACAGGCTTGCGTGGTTCTAACTCTTCTGGACGCTTCGACAAAGGAGGGCCATCATGACCGAGGACCTGAGGGCATGGCTGGAACGGATCGAGAAGGAGGGAGAGCTTAAGAAACTGGAGGGGGTCCACTGGGACCTGGAGATCGGCAATCTCACCGCCCTCAACAGCCAGCGGAGGAATGCTCCGGCCCTTCTTTTTGACAAGATTCCTGGCTACCCTCCCGGCTTCCGGGTGCTCACCGGGGCCATCCTCACCCCCCGGCGCGTGGCCCTCACCCTGGGGCTGCCGGCCGATGGCACCCAGCAGGAGATGATCGACGCCGCCAGGCAGAAGCTGAAGTACTGGCTCGCCAACCTGGACAGTTTTAAGCCCCGGGTGGTCAGCGAGGGGCCGGTCCTGCAGAACATCAAGAAGGGCAAGGACATCAACGTCCTTCAGTTCCCGGCCCCGAAATGGCACAAGAAGGACGGCGGCAGGTATATCGGCACGGGCCATACAATGGTGACGCGTGACCCGGAGACCAATGAACTCAATCTCGGCACCTACAGGGTAATGGTCCAGAACGAGAACACCCTCGGCTTCCATATCTCTCCCGGCAAGCACGGCCGGCTGCATTTCGAGAAATACCATGCACGCGGACAGAAGGCGCCCATCCTCCTCTCCCTCGGCCACAACCCGCTGGTCTTCGCCGCCTCCACCCTCTCCCTGCCAATGGGCGTGGAGTACAACTATCTCGGCGCCATGAGGGGCCAGCCAGTAGATGTCATCGAGGAGGAGGTGACCGGACTGCCCATGCCCGCCGACAGCGAAATCGTCATCGCCGGCTGGTGCCCGCCAGGCAAGACCATGCCCGAAGGACCCTTCGGCGAATACACGGGCTACTACGCCAGCGGCGAGAGGCAGAACCCCATCATCGAGGTGGAGCGGGTTTACTACCGCCACGACCCGATACTGAACGGCGCGCCCCCGAGCCGCCCGCCCGATGACGGCAGCTACCACCTGTCCCTGATAGGCAGCCTGCTGATCGAGATGGAGCTGGCGAAACTGGGCGTCCCCGACGTCAAGGCCGTGTGGCTTCACGAGTCGGGTCCGGGCTACTTCTTCGTCACCATCGCCATAAAGCAGCGCTTCGCCGGGCACGCCAAGCAGGCGGCCTTGTACGCGTCCGAGCTTTCGGCCCGCGCAGGGCTGGGAGGGCGATACGTCATCGTGGTGGACGAGGACATAGATGTCACTGATATCAATCAGGTGGTATGGGCGCTCTGCACCCGCTCGGACCCCGAGAAGGACCTGGACATCATACGCCGCGTGCGCAGCACACCTCTCGACCCGGTCATCAAGAAGCCGACCGCCGGCCTGTTCGCATCGCGCGCTCTCATCACCGCGGTGAGGCCCTGGGAGTGGAAAGACCAGTTCCCTGAGGTCATCGGGCTTGATGAGGACGTGGTGGCTGGACTGAAGAGAAGGTTTGGGAAGGAGCTGAACCTTTAGTATGGTATCCCGCAAATACCATTAGCGATTCCGGTCAAATGTCATTCTGAGGAGCGTAGCGACGAAGAATCCGTTGTCGTCGTAAGGGGGCGGATTCTTCACTTCGTTCAGAATGACACCGATTGAACCGGCCAACGAAGCGTTAGATACACCGCCCTACTTTTCCTCTTCCAGCCGCTTCTTCAAATAGTCTATGGACGGCACTGGGCCGGGATCCGTCTTGTTCAGAAGAGAGAGGTAGTAGCTCACATAGTCGCCAATGACCGTTGAAGTCATCATCTGGCTCAGGGGGCTCTGTCCTTCCCCCTCCACAATATCGTAGACCACCCCCGCCCGTCCCAGAAGTTCGGCGGTCACCTGCTGGCGCAGCAGATGGCGAGGGTGAAGCAGAGGGGAACGGAGCAGAATGACACAGGCATTTCGAGTTATCTCTTTGGGAAACTCGTAGCCCAGCACGGCGTTGTGGTTCAGCTCGGGTAGTTGCTCGCAGAAGGCCCACGCCTTGCTGTTCTCGTTGAACTGCGTCTTCCAGCGGAAAGCTACCTCGGAGAGCAGTCCGGCGCCATAGACCACTATCAGGCGGCCATGAAGTTTCCCGGCCAGTTTCTTGGCGAGATTCCGGTCCGCCGGCATGTTCTCGTTCATCTCCCAGCAGACCCTCTCCAGCACCTTGACCGTCTCTGCTATCTCGGCTGACCTGTCCTTCACCAACCCCAGGCGGCATAGCAGTCCCAGCAGAGCGGCAAAACCATATCCCAGACCGGCGCGCGGCGGCGCCTGATACCCAAAACGGAAGTAGGGAATCCCCTCCTGTGCGGCTACTTCGGCCAGCTTGCCTCCCGATGAGATGGCTATCCGGCGGGCGCCCAGCCTGGCGGCCTGCGACAGGGCCGTCAGCACCTCCTCCGTATTGCCGGAGTAGCTGGAGGCGATAACCAGCGAGTTGGCATCCACAAAAGCCGGCAGGTCGTAATCGCGGTGAACGACCACAGGCACCCGGCTCTCGCCGGCGACAAGCCGCCTCACCAGGTCCCCACCGATGGCCGAGCCCCCCATGCCTAGAATAACCACCCGGCTGACCGCTCCGTAGCCCTCGGGAAGAGGAAACCTGGCGACATCCCGCCACCCCCGCCGCAGCTGCTCCGGCCAAGCCTGAATGTAGCCCCTCATGCCGAGCCTGTCCAGCTTGGCTATGGCCTGAAGGTCGTCGAGGGTGTTCATTTCCCCACCCCCACCAGTTCCTTCCCCACCTCAAGCATCCTGTCCACCCGCGCCAGGCTGTCGCTCTCGGCATAGACGCGAATGAGCGGCTCGGTCCCCGAAAAGCGTATCAGTAACCATGACCCATCCGTCAAGAGATAGTGAAAGCCATCGCGCGTGTCTATCTTCTCTATCTTCGTTCCTTGTATGGATCCCGGCCGGTTCCGATTAAGGCGCTCCTCGATGGACGGGCGTGACTCCGGAGAGAAGGGAAAGTCGAGCCGCTTGTAGTAGTGCGGTCCCACTTTTGAATAGAGATAGTCCAGCAATTGGGATGGAGATTTCCCCGTCTTCACCATGAAATCCAGGAAGAACAACCCCGCCAGTATGCCATCGCGTTCTGGGACATGCCCGCGGAAGCCGTAGCCCCCGCTCTCCTCCCCACCGATAAAAGCATCCTTCTCCATCATCAGGGGAGCCACATATTTGAAACCCACCGGCGTATCATAGACCGGCACGCTGTAGAGCTTCCCCAGCTTATACAGCATGGCCCCACTGGTTAAGGTCTTGACCAGCGGCCCGCGCACACCCCTGACCTCCAGGAAATAAAGGGCCAGCAGGGCTGGCCAGCCCCACCGACGCTCCCAGCCCCCTCACCCGTCGAGCCAGCTTGCTGAGATGGGGCATAATCGGCTCAGGATGGATCCCCGGGAAAAGGGGGTTGCGCCGTCCGTTCATTTCCACTAGCTTCAGGGAGCCGCCCCTGAGGCACCGCCGGAAATACCCTATGCCCGCCCCGTACATCGAGTCGTTGACCACCAGCAGACCCGATCTCCGTATCGCTTCGATGTCAACCAGACGGGCCACCTGCTCGACGTAGACCGGCGCCAGGTCCTCATACTGGACCAGACCTTTCTTGAGGGCCTCCACCATCGGCACTCGCTTCATCTCACCTTGAGGAAAGCGTCGTGAGACGTGCTTTTCCAGCTCGGTGATCACCCACTCGCCGGGATTGTGGCTGGCGGTGATGATGATGCCGCCCCCGGCCTGGAGCGCTACAATGCCGTAGCTCAGCACCGGAGTAGGAGTGGGCTTCGGGCAAAGATAGACCTTAATGCCGTTGGCGGCCAGCACTTCCGCGGCCGCCGCCGCAAAACGCTCCGAGGCAAAGCGGGTGTCGTAGCCGATGACCATTCCCCTTGCGGCCAGGCCCGCCTGCTTTACATAGTCCGCCGAAGCCTGGGCGCAGATACGCACGTTATCGAAGGTGAAGTCCTCGGCGATTACCGCACGCCAGCCATCCGTGCCAAACTTAATAGGATTAGCTTTCAACCCTGCCCACTTCCCTTTCTACTTGGCTTTGCCCCAAAAGTGCCGTCTCCCTGTCATCCTGAGCGAAGCGAAGGATCTCGGAGCGGTAGGGCCTATCTGGGCAACATAGCCCCCACCCTGAGATTCTTCGTCGCTTCGCTCCTCAGAATGACATTTAAGGCAAGGCCTTTCGTTACTTCAGCCCCGCTTCTTTCCGCAGCAGAGCGGCCTTGTCCGTCTTTTCCCAGGTGAAGCCGGGCTCGTTTCGACCGAAGTGCCCATAGCTGGCCGTAGCACGATAGATGGGATGCCGCAGGTCCAGAGTCTGGATGATGGCCGCCGGGCGGAGGTCGAAGTGCTTGCTTATCAGCTTGTGAATGACCTCGTCGCTCACCCTGCCGGTGCCGAAAGTCTCAAAGGAGATGGATAGCGGGCGCGCCACGCCGATGGCGTAGGCGACCTGCAGCTCAAACCTGTCCGCCAGACCGGCAGCCACCACGTTCTTGGCCACATAGCGAGCGGCATAGGCACCCGAGCGGTCTACCTTGGTCGGGTCCTTGCCCGAGAAACACCCCCCACCCACCCGGGCGAAACCGCCGTAGGTGTCCACAAGTATCTTCCGCCCGGTCACTCCGGTATCGGCCACCGGGCCGCCGGTGACAAAAACGCCCGTGGTGTTGACCATGTATTTGGTCTTGCTGTCGAGGAGGCTCTCAGGAATCGACTTCTTCACCACCTCGCCGATGACGTCCTCCTTCAGCTTATCATATCTAACGTCGGGGTTGTGCTGAGCGCCTACCAGCACCGTGTCCACCATCTTGGGAACACCATGTGAGTACTCCACCGTTACCTGGGACTTGCCGTCCGGCCTCAGGTAGGGCAGCACACCCTCCTTCCTCACCTGGGCCAGACGCCGGCAAACGGCGTGCGCCAGGGAGATGGGCAGGGGCATGAACTCGGGGGTCTCGGTGCAGGCATAACCCACCATCATCCCCTGGTCGCCCGCGCCCAGCTTATCCAGGTTGCTATCGAGCGCCTCCTTCATCCTCGATTCCAGGGAGGCGTCCACGCCCACGGAGATGTCGGGAGACTGCTCCTTGATTGATACCATAACCCCGCAGCTCTGGTAATCAAAGCCGTACTCCGGCCTGGTATAGCCTGCGTCGCGGATCACCCGGCGCACTATTTCAGGAACATCTACATAGCACTCGCAGGTGATCTCCCCCATGACAATCACCAGACCGGTGGTTACTGCCGTTTCACAGGCCACGCGGGCATAGGGGTCTTTGGAATAGATATCATCCAGGACACCGTCCGAAATCTGGTCGCAGAGCTTGTCCGGGTGCCCCTCGGTAACCGACTCCGAGGTAAAGAAATAGGACGGTGAGTCCATGAGAGAGCTGTTCATCAATTCCTCCTCAGGTGCCTTGTTCCCAGCTGGACAGGTATTTTCGCTGTTCTCCGGTCAATCTGTCAATAGAGAGCCCCATGGAACGCAGCTTCAGACGCCCCACCTCCCGGTCGATGGCCTCCGGCACCGGGTACACCCGCGACGCCAGCCCGCGATGGGTCTTCACGTATTCCACGCTCAAGGCCTGATTGGCGAAGCTCATATCCATCACGCTGGCCGGGTGCCCCTCGGCAGCCGCCAGGTTCACCAGGCGGCCCTCGCCGAGCAGAAAGACCAGGCGGCCGTCAGAGAGAGTGAACTCTTCGACAAAGGGACGGACCTGGCGTCTGCTAGTGGACAGGGACTGCAGGGCGGGGATGTCTATCTCCACATTGAAGTGGCCGCTATTGGCCAGGATAGCCCCGCTTTTCAGGGCGCGGAAATGTGGCTCATCGATGACACTGGTATTGCCGGTAGCCGTAATGAAGATGTCTCCCAGGCGAGCTGCCTTGACAAGAGGCAGGACCTGCAAGCCGTCCATCACCGCCTCCAGGGCGCGCACCGGGTCCACCTCGGTGACAATCACCTGGGCGCCCAGCCCCCTGGCCCGCATGGCTATTCCCTTGCCGCACCAGCCGTAGCCACAGACCACCACCTTCTTCCCCGCCCAGAGCACGTTGGTGGCGCGGGTGATGCCATCGATAGTGCTCTGCCCGGTGCCATAGCGGTTATCGAAGAGGTACTTGGTCTGAGCATCATTGATGGCAATTATGGGATACCTGAGTTTCCCCTCTTTCTCCAGGCTGTGCAGCCGGATAACACCTGTGGTAGTTTCCTCAGTGCCGCCGATAATGCCTTTGATTAAATCGGTGCGCTTGGTATGAATGGTAGCTACCAGGTCGGCGCCGTCATCCACGGTGAGCTGAGGCTTATTATCAAGGGCGGTATTGATGTGCTTATAGTAACTTGCCTCATCTTCTCCCTTGATGGCAT